>JBAQWR010000001.1:0-24349 GCA_049299015.1 Minisyncoccia bacterium
GGTTACAGCGGTGTAGCTATATATTCCAAAGAAGAACCTATAAAAGTTTCACGTGACATAGGAATTGAATCTATGGATCAAGAGGGACGCTTAATTATGGCTGAATACAAGGACTTTACCCTTATAAATTGCTATTTCCCCAATGGTGGCGGTGCTCCAGAGCGCTTACGTTATAAGTTAGACTTCTACGATCATTTCTTAGAATTTATAAATAAGTTACACAAGAAACAGCCAAATATCATAGTCTGTGGAGACATAAACGTAGCTCACAAGCCAATAGACTTAGCTAGACCTAAGGAAAATGAGACCCACGTTGGCTTCCTACCCATAGAGAGAGCTTGGATGGACAAATTCATATCCCACGGCTGGACAGACATATTTAGGCACTTTTACCCTGACAAAGCGGAAGCGTATACCTATTGGGACATGAAGACTTATGCTCGGGAGAGGAACGTTGGGTGGAGGATAGACTACTTTTTCACCTCACCAGAGATGCTCAAGAAGGTAAAATCTATAGAAATACTTGACAACATTTTAGGCTCAGATCACTGCCCTATCAAATTGACGTTGAAGTAGAGCCACAAAACAAAAGGACAGAGAAACTTAGTTATCCACAGTCTAAAACTAGTCAGTTTGTCCTTTATAAGATACACTTGTACTAGACGCTTGAGGGAGATTCTTGGTTCTCTAATTAAGATTGGAACTTGAGCATTGTTCATCGGAAGACGTTCCGAACCGGAAATACATTCTGGTTTGGGAGATGGGGCAGAGACCACAGATTCGCAACTTTATTTTTTTGGATCATGCGTTCTACATGCCACTACTCCTTTTCTGGAATGATCTTTCACACGCTGGAACTCGTAAGAGCGAAAGCGACCTTTATATCCCGCCGTGGCGGGAGCCGCTGCGGAAACCCCGTAGCGGTTTTTGTTTGAAATTTAAAGGTCAATTAGACAATAAATTTGACCGACTGTGGATAATTGTGTGGATGATGTGTATTAAAAGACATAAATTTAAGAGACGTGAAGAGTAAATGTCCTTAATCTTAGCCATTTCATCAAAATATAAGTTTCATATGAAACTTTATGGATAAAAGAACAGAAAAGCGCAAAATTGGGGATATTGGAGAAAATATTGCCTGCGATTTCTTAAAGAAAAGGGGGTTTGAGATTGTCGAAAGAAACTATCTTAGAAAATGGGGTGAGATAGATATAGTGGCTAAAAAGGCTGGAGTGATCCACTTTGTAGAGGTAAAGAGCGTTAGCGGCAAAGTTTCAGGTGTAACTTCTGGTGACGATTATAGACCAGAGGACAATATGCACCCTTGGAAACTGAAGAGACTTTCACGCATCATGCAGACATATCTATTGGACAAGAATCTAGACTGCGACTGGCAACTAGATCTTATAACGGTCAAGATGGATCAGGAAACTCGAAAGGCTAGGGTAGAGCTAGTCGAAAATGTGATTATTTAAATACTTGGTGCGGGATGGGGGAATCGAACTCCCGACCACAGTTTGGAAAACTGTCGTTTTACCACTAAACTAATCCCGCATTATTCTTTCGGGGCGCCGAGAATCGAACTCGGACCTTCTGCTCCCAAAGCAGATATACTACCACTATACTACGCCCCGTTTCGACGCACACTGTCGGGCTGCCGAGAATCGAACTCGGGTCTCACACTCCCGAAGCGTGTATACTACCGCTGTACTACAGCCCGTAATGGCTTATCCTAACACGCAAGATAACGATTTCAAAATCTCGATTTTTTTGTAGAAATACGCTATGATCTCTAAACTTGCGACTATGGTTTAGTGGTAGAATGCGTCCTTGCCAAGGACGAGATGGGAGTTCGATTCTCCCTAGTCGCACCAAGAAGGTATACTTAAAGCATTGCGCCCGTAGCTCAACGGATAGAGTACTTGTCTTCGGAACAAGGGGTTGGGGGTTCGAGTCCCTCCGGGCGCACTAGAGGTAGGTAAAGATTGGAATCCGAGAATTCTGACTTGGCTTGGCTGATGAAAACCCAAGGATTTTGCGGGTTTCCGCGCGCTTCGCGCGAGTGGAGTGTGAGGTTCGAGCCAAAGATTTTCTGGAGGTATGATTTTCTGGAGGGGAGGTCGTTCGATTGCGCGGCTTCTGCAAGGCCAGAAGCCACCTTTAGCCATTCTCGCATTGGTTCGAGCCAACGTGTGGCGTCTTGTTCAAGCAAGAGGATTTGTTCCTCTACAGACTTCTTTTCAGACATTAGAGTGTGCTTCCGTTCTAGGTATTCTCCACGCTCAATGTCTTGTTCCACAAAGAGGTCTGTAATGCGAGCAATCTTGCCGTTCAGTTCGGCAATACTTGCTCGCAAGGCTTGGACAGAGGCAGCCGCGGAATGAGTGAGTTCTGTCTCGTCTTTATCCAACATCTTATTTAATTCTTTAGCCCAATCTTCCGGCATAGCTATACTGACGAGCAACTCGGAGAGTTGCGAGTCCAGTATTTCTTCTCTAACAAAACGCTGGGAGCATGCACCTTTCTTCTTGGTGCATCTGTAATAAATATGCCCTTTCTGTCTTTCGGCTGTTATTCCACAACCGCATTCTTGGCAAGTGAGAAGTCCGCAGTATGGGGCAGGATTAAGTTCTGGTTTTCTTGTCTTACCTCTCAATTTCATTATGTCTTGAACTTTATCCCAAAGTTTCTTGGAAATTAAAGGTTTATGCGTACCCTCCCAAATTTCTCCAGAATAATAGAAATTCCCATAATAAATCGGATTCTCTAGCATCCACCTAATCTGGTCTTGTTTTAGTGGATTCCCACCCTCTCTATTCCAGCGTTTTGTTGGTCTGCTCTGTATCTTATTTTTGAAAAGATAGCTAGCAACATCTTCCATAGAATGTTTACCATCTGCATACATCTCAAAAACTTTCTTAACTGTCGGACCTTTCTTACGATCTATCACAATACATTTATTTCTTACATCATTGAGATAACCCAGTGGGGCAACGCTCGGATAAATTCCTTGCCGAGCTTTGGCCCTTAAACCTCGCTTGGTGTTGGCACTTAAATCGCGAATATATTGGTTAGCCATTCCGAACTCTACAGACATAATAAGCACATTATCTTGTGGGAGATAAACTCTATCGTGAGTGATAACTTTCTGAATAATGTTTTGCTGTAAAAGCCAGCTTATTCTCCCGCTATCTACTGGATTACGAGAGAGGCGATCTATTTTCCAACAGATTATTCCTTGCGCTTCGCCTTTCTCAATTCGGCGGAGCATTTCTTCAAATACAGGTCTCCCCGGGGTTTTAGCGCTTCGCTTTTCTATAAACTCCTCTACGATTTCCAGCTCATCACGTTTTGCAATAGCTCTCAATTCGGAAAGCTGTGCTTCAATAGAAAGCACTTGCTTGTCTTCGACATCAGTAGATTTCCTAGCGTATAAAAAATATTTCATAACTTAAATGGCCGTCCCGGTGCACACAACAAGGAAGACCTTATTGTTCCGAGACGGCCATTTAAAAAGGCCTTCCGTGAGTTGTGTGCAGATTTATTGTATCATAGCGACCAATGGACATCACCATATCTCCACAAGGGAATAGCATAAGCAAGGAGCTCAATTTTAAATTAGGCAAATATACGATTTTTGCAGGAGAAAACAATGCGGGAAAAACTAATTTAATGAGGGCACTTAGAAGCCAGCTTCCTGAAGAGAAGACAATCTATATTCCTGCTGAAAGTATAAAGGCCGAGGATCACCTAAAAACTGGTTCAAAAGATGACCCTATGAGGGAAGCCTTTTTGAAACTTGTAGAAGTGAGTATAGAACAAATGCCTACAATCAATTATGAAATTATTGAGGAATTTTTAAATAAAATTTCTCAGACTTTTAATACTTACAATGTAAGGAATATTACTCTGGACTTAGGTGTGAAGAAGTTGAGTGAGAATGATCTCAAGAAAATTATTAAAGATGAGGTATCCAAGAAAATATTGGACTCTGTAGTCAAGGATTCATACGGGACTGGAAATGATCTAACAATCGCGGATGTTGGACAAGGCACACAGAGATTAATTATAGCCGCGACACTGCAAGAGGTGAGCAAGGCTAGAACCAATGAGGGAGATGAAATCTTTCTTATATTCGAGGAACCAGAAATCTATCTGCATCCTAAACTAAAACGAAGCTTATACGAGGCATTATTGAAAATATCAGAAAATAATATCAGGGTGATTTTAACTACACATGACCCTTACTTTATTGAATTGGGAACCTACCAAACTATTCAGAATGTCTTTAGAGGCAATGATGGTGCTACGGATGTAGGGGCTCCGCCGATGAGCGCTATCCTGCCTTCACCAACATACGCAGAAACTAATTACGTTATCTTTGAGGTACCCTCGACTGACTATCTTTTACAGCTATATCATATGGCCGAGGAAAACCAAATAGATGGCTTTAAGGAAAACATTATTGATGGTGTTTCAGTCTATAACATACGCGGTAGTCTAGCTCATCGACCACAGGAAAATATCTCAGAGGACTTGAAAAAGAAAACGATTGATTATTTGAGAAGCATCCTAGTCTAAGGGAGCAGAATTTGTGCGCGCACGGGCGGGCGGGGCAAGCACATACTAAAAAGTACGACCTCCCCGAACCTTGTATTTAAAATCACCCCTCCAGAAAATCTTTTGGCTTTGAATTTTGTGAACCTCACACTCCACTCGCGCGAAGCGCGCGGAAACCCGCAAAATCCTTGGGTTTTCATCAGCCAAGCCAAGTCAGAATTCTCGGATTCCAATCTTTACCTACCTCTAGTGGCTCTATACGATAAAGCTCGAACTTACTTTATCAGAAATTCTTAACAACTAACACCGCGCGCCCTGCGGGCGCGCTAACGCCTCGCTTCGCTCGGCGAACCCTCGCCCCTTTCCGCTTATCATACTTTTAATGTTGGCGGTGATGAGACTTTTTTGAATGGAATGAGCGGAAAGGGGCGGGAAAATTTTTAAAATAAAACTGGGTCAGGTGGTTAACCTGACCCAGGCGTAGCGAACCCCGCGGCCAAACTGTCGGCCGAGGTAGACGAGGAGTTGTCCCAACTGCCGCGCGCTCCATCGTAGGAAGCGTGCGAGTTGGCGACCGACCCATCGCAGAAGTCGCGTGAGAGCAATCTCGAGTTGGCGCATCATCCACCGAAGTGGACGAAGTACCAGAGTTCGAAAGATCGCGCTGTACATGCGTCCGACCAGCGGTGTGCCAGTCAGAGCACTGATGATCATGGCGAACCCGCCGAGCATGATCAGGATGACCAGAAGCATCTGAACGAGTTCACCGAGCGCACTCTGTTGCATGTTTGTATCCTCAAAGAACTGTCGGGAACATTCCCGTCAAAACTTTCAATCTTTTGAAAACTTTGACGGGAGGGCGAACAAATTACGTTCGCCCATTTCAGGTCATCAGCACTTTGTCCTACACGACGAACGAGCAGCTTAACGCTCTTTAACGTGAGCTACCTAAAGAGGCTCACGGCTCAAATTAATGAGCGCGATTGACAGAACCCTCGAGAAAACCTTGAACCGCATTTCGTAGGTTTTTTCCAGGATCGCCACCAATCTTCTTGATACGGAGATCGAAATCTCCATCAAGATGCCAGGCAGCAAAGCTGGCCACCACAAGTTCGGGATTGTATCTCCGAACTCGAGTTACCATCTCTGCCACAAGACCGTCATCCATACCGTCAAACGAGCCGGTGATGAACAATTGCCTCATGCCAGGCATGAACAGTTTCTGAGTGGGAGAGCGAGAGAGAATTACGAAATCTCTCCCTTCAACCAATCCCAAGAAACCGAGAACGAGCCGACAGATCAGCTGACCACCTTCGCTGGTCTGCATGACGACGATAGTTGGTGTATGCATACTTCCATGCACGATATAGCTTGCAAGCAATCTGTCCCATTTTCTCCTGTGAAAACGTGGGGACTTTGCTTCAAGACTACCCTCGGTACATGGACCAAGCCGGATGCCTCCGGACATTGGATTTTTCAAAGAACAACTGTTTCTGTCTTTCGACTTCATCAGCAGAGATACTCATCTCTGAACAGTTCCCGGATTAAGCCCCGGGTGGCTTTGCGGTCTCGCCCTGATTTATCCAAAACTTGGCTAGAGTCTCGGTTCCTCAGGATCCCCGCTCAACGGAGAATAGCTTAAGAATTGTTAAGCCATTCTTCGTACGTGCGCCAATCGCCAGTACGTTTGTACTCAGCATATCGACGTTCGTCTTCAGCCTTCCAGGTATCGTAGGAGTCAAGCGCATTTCGCAATGCGTTCGACTTCTCGATAACCTTTCCAAGGCCGGAAGCAAAGTCCGTGAGGACTTTCTTCTCCCGTTCGTCCATACTCTCACCTCCTTTTTGGCGAGATTCACTCGGAGCCATCCGAGTTACGTTTATTTTAAAAGAACATGTGCAGTCCAGATCTTTAGCATTGCGAGCGTTGGCCACCTCCTTGGTTTCCAACTTAGCCGCTCGCGTAGCGATCTGGTTACGGCTTGTGCCGTCATCCGTCCCGTATTTGGGACGACTCAATTAGTCCTCTGGCCTCTGCACCTGCCTGGACCGCGATTATTTGGGAACTCCATGCAACATGAGTGCGCACTCCGCTTTTGTTACAGCGCCCTCCGCTAGAGGGTACGTGCCATCTTCATGGTGGAGTTCCCATCAAAATTTTCAAAAGTTATTTTAAAAACTTTGATGGAAGGGCGAGCGATACTCTGTCGCTCACCCATGTGCACTGCGGTCTCGCCCTAGCTTATGTATTCACTAGGATCCCCGCTTAAGTTTGTGCTTACTTGGCCAGAAAGCCCCCGTTTCCATCCGGTTTGAGTTCGGATACTGTTGATCCGACTGAAACCAGTTGGTAGTCCGAATGAAGTTCTTTCTTTCGGGCTAAGGACTTCTCCCGGCGCGCTATTGCTTTTCCGACAACAACACGCTCGGCAGCCACTTCGTCTGCTCGCTCCCTCGTCGGGAATATGCCCCAGACACGATCATCATATCTATGCATCGTGTCGCAAGCTCCCGTGGTCGCGTCGTAGCCGAAGTGAATGGTAACAAGGAACATGAGCCCTCCTTTGGGCGAACTGTTAAGTTTTATTTACTTGCAGTTGGAACTTTTCGTTCCTTCAGAATATTCAACCGAAGTTAAATTCTCTGAAGGAAGTCCGAGGATATATGACTTCCTCGGACGATGTCGGGCTGACGCGCCGATAGACGTTTTATTCCTAAGAACTCAGAAGCTGGTCGGCGCGAGTCTCGAGGAAGCTCTCCATCTCTCTCATCTTCATGAGAACACTGAGGATTTCCGCGATGGCAGACCCGACACCGTCTGGGTCGTCCACGCTGATTTCCTTGATGTCGACGAGCTTCGCCGGATACACACGTTCATCAGAGATGCCATACTTACGTGCGGCCTCCCTGATTTCCCTGTTGCTGAAATTGATGCGGTTCAACAGGCCGACTTGATGAGCACTCCAGACCGCATCGTACAGAGCAAGGAGTCTGGACATCTCGTAGCCCTCGAAATAGGGCATCACGAGTTCCAACACGGGCTCCGCGGAATCCGAGCCGCATCCGCCAGCCACATACCTGGAGACGGCACTGTTCTCGCCGTTTTTGGCGTGGTCCGAGGAGATGATCCCGTAGACTTCCGGCAGTTCTTTCTCAATTTTCTTCATGGTGCCCTCCTTTGGGCGATTAAATGAACAAATTGGGACCAAATTGTCCCGTCAAAACTTTCAAATTTTTAAAAGCTTTGATGGAAGCCGAACGGGAAGTTCGGCGTAGAAATCATGCCGGGCTGACGCGCCGGCTGACGTTATTACTCGAGGCCGAGTGATCCGAGCGCTCTCTTGCGCACCTCGGCTCGCGCGTACTCGACACCAGCCTTGAAGATCAGACCGGCCAGCTCTTCGAGAGCCGAGTCGCGGTTGCCGTCAAGCTGAGCGTGATGCGCCGCCTCGAGAAGGTCGAGTCCGGATTCGTTCGTCGACTCGACGCTCACGAAGGCAATAATGCCCTCGCCGTTGCCACCAGCATCCGCTTCGGCGGCGCGAGCTGCTTCGAGTGACTCCTCCTGGGTCACGAACGTCCGGAAGTTGTCGTGGACATGAAAGTTGAGCTTAGCCATCTCTTCTCCTCCTTTTGAATGAACATCTGTTTCGTCCTTTCGGACTCATCAGCCGCGATACACATCGCGAGACAGAAATCCGTATCGTGGATCAGACGGTGCTGTGGTCTCGCGCTGACTTATAGAAATGTGGCTAGCATTTCTTTCATCAGCATCCCCACTCATGTGGCACAAACATTGGTCACTCGACCACAACGAGGATCCGCGCCGGTGGCAACTCCGAACCACATCTTCCTACGAAGAGCGCTCGTTTGCCTCCACCTGCGAGCGACATGGCGCCATCGAGGAATTCGCCAGCGTCGCACACGTCCCCCAAACCAAGAAGTGGTAAGCTCTTGTACTCTTCCGGATGCTTTGCCCCAAAGGCCAAGCACTCGAGAATTGTCGCGAACCTCACCTTCTTCCGGTAGGCGCGTGTCTTCACCTCGTCGAGTCGCATCCGCTTTTTCGTCTCAAGAATTTTCATCTTGAGATCGACCTTGCCCTTCTCGGGAAGTCGGCAGCGGTCTGGGTGGTTTATGCCCGGACCTTCACCGACAACTTCCGAAAAGGCACAGGCTTCGACAGCCTGGCGGTAGGACATCGAGTAGTCGACACTTACCGTGAAAATCTTCACCTTCTCACCTCCTTATATTTTTATTCTTTCAGGAGCCACCTGAAGTACATTTTAAAGATCAACTGTTTCGTCCTTTCGGACTCCTCAGCCGAGATACACATCTCGAGACAGTACCGGGATGACGCTCCGGTTGACGTGTGCAGTGGTCTCGCCTTGGCTTATTTTTTCACCAAGATCCCCACTTACGTTTGCACTTACGAGGGCACGCTCATTAGGAGTAGTGGCGATCCATCGCCTCTACAAACTCCTGAATTTCGCGCTTGACCTGCTCACTCCTGCGGAAGAGTTTCTTGAGACGAATACTGTCCCGAGAATACTCGTCCGCCAGATTGAGAGGCTTGCCCTTCACGACCGTGGCACCGTTGTAGTGCCCGTATCGTGACCCAACCTCCACCAATCTTCCGCGATGACGGAGATGATGGTTCATGTACCATGCCATGTCTGCCTCCTTAGAAGAAAGTGAAAGTTAGGATGAAGGGTGTTTGCGGATTCTGCCGAAATGCAGGAAGGATTTCTCCTCGAACTCGGATTCTGCATCCGAGCCTGCATTTCAGCTTGTCGCCGCTAACATTGCACACCCAGTGCAACGCCCAACACCAGCAAGTGTTAGGTGGATTAGAGCAGCAGCTTCCTGGCCTTGTCGTATATCTAGTCGGGATTGCTAACCCCGAGTCGATATCCGCTGTACCTCTGGCGCTGCTCCTACCGAGGGACCATCAGACCCCGGAATACTTTCAGAAAACAATTCTGAAGATATTCCGAAGTCTGAGTTATTTTTAATGAACATCTGTTTCGTCTTTTTAGACTCATCAGCAGAGACACATATCTCTGGACAGCACTGGGATGACGCTCCAGTAGACGAGAAGATTCTGTTGCCAAGCTCTTCTAGTGCTCCGAGGCTGAGTCGGTGAGGATCAGTGTGGCGACCGAGTCATAGAACTGCTCGGCCTCGGTCCCGACAAGAGGTTTATAAGACCCGTCGGGGTTCCGGGGCCAGAGGTTCATCATGGCCTCGACTGATATCTCCGAGAGTCCGAGACTCTCGAGAGACTGCCGCGCAATTTCCTCGGAAACTCCCGTGATCCGGTAGACTCTCTTCATATCACTCTCCTTGTGAAAGATTGTGAGAGAACGTGTGCAGTCCGAACCTGTCTAACATTGGTTCGGTGATAGTCAGTAAAACTGGCTACCATTCTCGACTGAAGAGGCTTTTGAATTATTTCTCAAAGAGGCCCACCGGTAGAGAATCAGCGCTGAGTTTAAAACTCAGTCTTCTCACTCCTTTGGCCGCTGCACCGACCTGGAGTGATTTTTAAAAGAACTTCTGTTTCGTCCTTTCGGACTCATCAGGCGAGACATGCATCTCACGACAGACCAGGATGACGCTCTGGTAGACGGGGAGGATTTCTCTCCCTAGGTCATCAGCACTTTGTCCTACACGACGGACGGGTAGCTTAACTCCCTTTAACGTCAGTTACCTATCGAGACTGACGGGGCTCTCACCGCGGAGTGCCTGATGGAACAACTGACGAGTGCGCTCTTGTCTTTCGCGCTCTGTCGTTGCTTCTCTGGCCTTCTCCGCCGCAAGTACTCTTGCCCTCCACGCCCTGCCTCGCTCTCTCGCCGCTTCTCCGATTACGAAAACCACCACGAGGTAAGCGCAGACGAACAGAACGGTGATGAGCTTGCGCATAGCTTCTTCCCTCCCAGGAAGTGCGGGTCTATCCCGCAATTTTTGAAAGAACAGGGGACACTTGTCCCATCAGAACCTTCAACTTTTGTTGAAATCTCTGATGGGAGGGCGAGCGATACTCTGCCGCTCACCCATTTCTTACGGCTCTGCTTCCGCTTGGCTCACCACTTTAGCAGGTGACACTATTCGGATTAGGCCTACGCTCCGAATGGGGCGCAACTAGTTTTCTCGCGGACTAGCTCCTCGTATGAATTTTCTGTTCCCCGCCTTCATAACAGCGCGGCTACTAACCGACTACCTTCGCTTCCAGCCAGGGCGGCCGCCACAAGGGGTGGAGATTGCTCTCACACTTACCTTCTTGGCACCTTTCCGCTGACCGTCAGCTTGGTAACCGGCCTTCGCGAGTATGCTGTTGGCTTGCGCCTCCAGTTTATTCATACTCATTTCTATAAAGAACAATTCGCGGGGAGTGGGTTCGGTATGGGGCTGGCGTAATCAGGTGAGAGCAACTCACCCTGCCATGACGCTAAACGTCCCCATTTTGGTTCACCTCTCTTCTTTTCGCTCCCCTTAGGGGGCGCTCAACACTTTGACAATGAAAACCAAAGCGCTGAGAGAAAAGGTTCCGCACAACGACGCCTTGCTAGGCGCGGTCCCGTATGCGGTATTATTCGTCACCCTACCCACCCCCACCTCATAGGCTATTAGCCCCTGAAGTGGGGGAACGTAGTTCCTCCAGTTGTAAAAGAAATGTACTTTGAGATCATTCGGCTACGGGTCCGTGATATTTATCTAGACGGTTGCCATGCGTTAGCTCGATCTGATTTCAATGTACTTGCACAGTATATACCCACGTGGTGTATTTGTCAAGCAGTTTTGACATTTCATCTCAATCAATACTAAAAATAGCCCTAAATATAGGCATATTTTGGAATATGAATTTAATTTGACCTGACTTTACTACTATAAAATTGACACTCACTTTAACTAATTTTGTTATTCAGAGTTGACAAATAAATTGAATGGGTATATACTACCTATCAGACGAGTAACCGGTGTGTTACCGGCGAAAGGAGGGTTTATGCACGACTAGAGCGGGCTGGGAGCCAGAGCGTTGTCAACGCTCTGGCGAGGACCCAGTTTGACTAGTCATAGCTTCACGAAAGGAGAAAGAAAGTGGGCGACACGTAGACCTTAGGTGGCTTTTGAGGCGTCCGGCCACCAGATGACCGGAGGACGCGAAGGAGTACAGAATCTCTTTCGTTTGTTGATTCAGGCGGAACATCCGCCAGATCGAGAAGAAACATGATTCCGTTCCTCGCTCCCTAGGGAGCACAGTGCCGTGGCGACAACTTTCAGTCGCCACGGCATTTCTTATTTATGATCGAATATATAGTTGATAAGACTTTTTAATGTTTCAGCAAGTTCTTTGCTTTTTATAAATATTCCAGATGGCTTTTTTCCCAAAATGGAAATTCTTACATTATCTCCGTATATTGATATATCGCTACTTATTGGATATTTCTCAATATCCATCTTAATTCTGTCACCAGTTTCGTCCGATGGTTTTTCAATAGCCGTAGAAGTATAAATAGCTTTTGATTTAATCCCCTTAGAAATTCTCTCTTCTCGCAATTTAGTTTTTTCTTTTTCATCAAGAAAATCTTTTATTAGATCTTGAGAATAAATGTTGTATAAGGCTTCACCATTCACTTTCTTTAAAAATATATCGTTATGTGAACTTAATACCCCCTCTTTCCCATCGAAAAATTGCACCATTGGCTTCTCGCCTTGTTCTCGCTGAATACCTTTGAGTTGCGGAACAATAATGTCTAAACTCTTCTTATTTTCTTCAAGCATGTGGATTTGTCTCTCTACGAACAGACCCAACTTCTCAGGTGGTTCTGCAATATAAAAAGTTTTCTTTCCAATATTTGATTCACTAACTAAGCCCTTCTTGGCTAAACTCTCAAGAATTACATAGGTAGTAGGGCGCTTTATCTTGGCCTTCTCGGATATTTCTGTTACTTGAGCCTTATCAAATGAGAGTAGGGCAAGATAAACTGCTGCTTCTTTATCGCTAAGCCCTATATCTTTTAAATATTTTTCGAACATGTGTTAATTATTACACGAATAAGTATATGCCAAAGTGGTTGACAAGTCAAGTGATTTGTGCTAAGATAGATATAGAAACGGCAATTCCGCCGTAGGGCCATAGCGAGCCCACTCTTAGGAGAAATCGCGATGAAAAAAGTTACTCTGTTCGTTGATCGTGGTGTTCAGGAAGCTCTCTACCAGAATCCTGAGTGGCTTGACGCCTATCTCATCGCCATGAAGTTCTGGTACATTCTGGTGGCGAACGGTAGCACCGGCTTCAGGAAGCGGGTGCGCTGGTCAGATCCAGAACCAGATTGTCGCGGCGACGGCGCTGGCTACATCAAGTTCATCTGTGGCAACCACTCGGAATCTGGGCGTATGCAGGAGCTCTTCGAGAAGTCTTATCGCATCGAAGGGCGCTTCAGCTTCTGCTACGGTCCGAAGTACCTAATCCTCGACATCACCGGGCATGAAAGAGGAGAGAAGAAGCCGCGCCCCGATATGAGCTTCAGCTTTCCGAAAGAACATGCCGAGCACAGCGTCGCGAGCCCACTCACCTTCGCTGAACGTCAGTCAGGGTTGAGGTAGACAAGATCACTACGGGCGCATTTCCTTCGGGGAGTGCGCCTTTTGTTTTATTTGCTTTTCCTATAATTATCTAACATCTCAAAAGCTCTAACTATAAGACGATCGCCGATTTCTCCCCACTTTATATATTCTTTATAATCCTTTGGATCAATTAATTTAATTTCAGAAATATCTCCATCTGGGTCTTCTTCAAAATTTCCAAAAGGCTCAACGATACAAAACATTCTAGCTTGTCTGCTTTTTATATCTAACCATGAGACATCTTGATATCCTATATATTCTTGATGTAACACCTTCATATTTGATTCCTCCTTTATCTCACGGATACTCGCTTCATAATATGTTTCTCCTTTCTCAATAGCGCCTCCAGGAGGGCTCCAATCTCCCTTACTATTTTTAACAACAACGATTTTATCTCCATTGAAACAGATTGAGTGTACTCCGTGTAAAGTAAAATCTCCTAGATTTAAACTTGGATCAGCTTCTACATAATGGGCATTATAGATCTGATCATTTGCCTCAAATTGCGTTTTGATTTCCATAAATTAATCACTTACAAAATCCAACTGTTCTTCTGGAATTCCGATTGATCTGCCATAAACCAGAGCGTCATCCCAAGTGGATTTATCAGATATTTTTAAATCAAATATCTTGTCTTTATAAACCACTTTCATTTCATCACCCTCTGGAATCCAAAAATTCATATACCAAGGACCATCTGCGAGAGACTTACCCAATTCATATAATTGATTTTCTTCTACTAAAACATCATATAAAATCCAATCTTCATCTTGCCAAGTTTTAGTAATCTGAACTTTCTCCAAAATGTTTTTATCTATCAGGCTATTCTCCACAATAGTGCCTTTGTACATACTATTAAACATTTAGAACTTCTTTAGCTATAGTCTCGATAGGTAAGGTTGCATCAATTTCTTTATCGACCAGACCCTTATCTCTTGCTTCTTGATGAAAGCCGAACACCTCTTTAGCCCAAGTGTTTGCATCGGCATATCCCTGCTCTTTCATACGCTTCTCATTCCTTCTGTTAAACTCATCCATTTCCAGAACAAGCTGGATAACTTTAAACCCCTTAGACTTTAATTCCTTCAATAATTCAGGATTGCAATAGCTGGTCAGGAAAATGAGATTATCTGTTTGCCCTATCTTCTCTTCAAGCTTCGGACGAAGCGTCTCCTCCTTGTATTCAACGTCATGAGGATATTCTCCACCATTCAACTCCATGAAAAGTTCGTCTTCTTCCAAAATCGGCAAATTAGGATAATGTTCTCTTAGAAATCTAGCTAGAGTGGTCTTGCCAGAGCACTGCGGGCCAAGAATTATGAGTTTATAATTACTCATGTATAGCTGTCTTTAATTTTTCCAAAGCAATTTTTCTCATACTAAAAGAATTCTTTTCTTCAGCCGTAAGCTCGCCGAAAGTTTTTGAATATCCTTCCGGCTGAAATATTGGGTCCCAGCCGAAACCTTCGCCTCGCGGAGATACTATTGTGCCTTTTATATTTCCTTCGAAAAATGAGATGTTACCCTGCGCGTCAGAATAACCAATTATAGTTTTTGCTTCCGCATTATGACTCCCAAATGACTCAGCTATTTTATACAAACCACCATTCCCAATAGTTTTCATAAACCACTTAATCAATGGGCCGGGCAAACCTTTAAGAGCTTCAAAATAAAGTGAGGTGTCTTCTACAATAAACTCTCCAGCCTGGTGTTTCTTAGCTTCTTCAAGTTTAGTTTTAATAATCTCGTGAGCATCCAAACTCTGTATTTCCGGCAGATCAATATCAAGAGCCTCAACATTTCCTAAAATGCTTTGAACTTCAGCTAATTTACCTTTGTTGCCAGTAATAAAGTAGAGAGACATATTAGTTAAATTCTTTGCTATCTCCCTCAACCATCACCACAAATTCAATACCATTCTGCGGAAGAATTTTTAAAGGTAAAGCATGGCAAGAACCGAAGCGAGTGCCATCATGAACTGGGAAAGCTATTTTAGGTTTAAGCTCTAAAGCATAATCTATGGCTTCACTAATTTTCATCCATGGACCAGAAACTGGTAAAGCAAGAATTTCTACTGGCCTTTCTGGATCAGTAAAAGCGTCACCTGGGTACCAGAGTCTCTCATCAATAAAGAAACCCAGGTTAGCTGATAGAGGAATAGAGCCATGCATTTGAGCATGCTTCTCTCCAATACCTAATACAGAAACATCTCCTAGTTTTATAGCATCTCCATTATTAACTTGAATGTGTTTAATACCCTCTTTCTCCAAAAGCTCACTGACAGAGTTATTTGCATAGACTAAAGCTTGTGGGTTTTTCTCTAGAATTACTTTCAAGGATTCAAGGTGGTAATGATCTTGGTGTTCGTGGGTGAAGAGGATGTAATCAATATTCTCAAGCTTCGAATGATCTTCTAATGTATAGCTACCAGGATCGGTAAGTATCCTTTTGTCTTTTGTTTTTATAAGCAGACAGCAATGGCCTAACTTAGTGATTTTCATACCTAGATACTATCAAATACTGCTATAATTTTCTTATGTCCGAAGAACCTATAGCCACCCCAGAGCCCACCGAGCCTGCACCTATTCCTACAAGTACTTCTGAGCAAGTCGAAGCGCCACCCGTGGCCCCAGAAAGCCCTACCGAGGCCGAGAGTGCCATTCCGGTCAATAATGATAATTCAGCTTCTAGCCCTGAAAACAGCCCTGTGGAGCAACCGGCTCCCGCCGACGCTGAAGCTGTGGCGGACAGGCAAACTGAAAATCCAAGCTCAAACGAACCACTTTCAGAAACTCCAGCACAACCAACGGCTCAAGTAACGGTAATTGAGCCGTTTGCGAAGCTAACTCTACTCGCTAAAGCTCGAGAAATGATCCAGTTCCGCAAGCGCAAGAAACTAGAAAAGATCATGGGAATGTTTCTGAAACAATCCAGTATTACGAATGATGAAGTAGAAAAACTTCTGCATGTATCTGATGCAACAGCCACACGTTATCTCTCACAGCTAGAGAAAGAAGGAAAAATAAAACAAGAAGGTAGAACTGGAAAGTCTGTATCGTATTCTAGAATGTAAGGGAGCAAAACTGTGTGCGCACGGGATGGGTGGGGTAAACACAGAAACTAATGAGCCTCGGGCTGTTACCGCTAGGGCGTCTGTGACTAAAGACGAGCGGCGACGAACAACGAAGACTCTCACTCTCATAGCGAAAGCGACACACTACAAGTAAATATGAAAACAAGGAGAGGGGTTGGCTGAGCCGGGGGTGGCGAGCCCTGTTCCGCTCTGCGGAATGCGTAGTCCGCCAGCTGGCGGACGAAGCACGAGCCGAGGCGAAGCTGGGGAGAGGATATTTCCTCTCCCCAAAAAGTAGCGGGTAGGATGAACGGCTCATTCCGAGCGGAATGAGCCGTTCATCGAACTACACGCACCTAGGCATCTAGCCGCTCGTAGCCATAGCGGTAATAGCCGAGGCGAATGCCGAGGTCTGCACCCACTTTAGTAACTGACGCTCCATATAAACTCTAGACCGAGCACAATGTATTTAAAGCCGAGCCCCTTTCCGCTCATTCCATTCAAAAAAGTCTCATCACCGCCAACATTAAGAGTATGATAGCGGAAGGGGCGAGGGTTCGCCGAGCGAAGCGAGGCGTTAGCGCGCCCGCAGGGCGCGCGGTGTTAGTTGTTAAGAATTTCTGATAAAGTAAGTTCGAGCTTTATCGTATAGAGCCACAAAAACGTGGGACGATTTTGTGCGAGACGGAGCGCGACGGCGCGAGTCGGGGTCGCGAGATTTTTCACCAGAAAAATACTTGTGACCACAAAGGGTATAATTAGTGCAAGCACATGAAAATTAAATTAGAAATTCCAGAAGAAATAAAAAAGGTTTCTCAAACTCTTAGCGATGCGGGCTTTGAGAATTTTCTCGTGGGTGGTTGTGTGCGCGATTTGGTGATGGATAAGAAGCCGAAAGACTGGGACATCGCTACAAACGCGAAACCAGAAGATATAGTCAAACTTTTTCCAAAAACATTTTACGAAAATGATTTCGGTACAGTGGGAGTGGTCAATGAGGTGGTGGAAGATGAGAGTCTAAAAGTAGTCGAGGTTACTCCATACCGACTTGAATCCGGATATTCCGACTTCCGCCGACCAGATGAAGTGAAGTGGGGCAAGACTATCGAAGATGATCTGGCCCGCCGAGACTTCACTATGAACGCCCTAGCTTACAACATTGAGACAGGTGAACTACTCGACCTATTTGGAGGAATGGAAGATATAAAAAAGAAAAACATCCGCACTGTTGGGAAAGCAGAGGAGAGATTCGGCGAAGACGCTCTGCGTATGTTACGGGCACTCCGTCTAGCCAGCGAACTCAACTTCGCTATCGAGCACGAGACTCAAATGGCTATTACCAAACATGCCCCGCTTCTAGCGCACATCTCGCGCGAGCGCATACGTGATGAGTTTGCCAAGATTGTGATGTCGGAGACACCGGCCATCGCTCTCGACCTCGCGGCTCGTTTGGGAATTATAAAATTTATTTCTCCAGAGTTTGAGAAGGGGATAGGAGTAGAGCAAAACAAGGCTCATGCTTATACCGTTTGGGAACATTTACTGCGTTCGCTCAACCATGCCGCCGCAAAGAAGATGCCTCTCTATGTCCGTCTCGCCGCGCTCCTACATGACGTGGCCAAACCTCATACTCGCGTTTGGAAAAACAACCAATGGACCTTTTATGGCCACGAGGTAGTCGGGTCGAGACTAGCCAGATCTATCCTCTCCGACCTGCGATTCCCCAAGGAAACAGTGGATAAAACGACCAAACTAGTGCGCTGGCACATGTTCTTCTCTGATACTGAAGAGATTAGCCTAAGTGCCGTCCGCCGCATGGTGCGCAATGTCACTCCAGAGCTTATCTGGGACCTTATCGATGTCCGCACCGCCGACCGTATAGGTACTGGCAGACCGAAAGAAACTCCATATCGCCTGCGGAAATATAAATCGATGATAGAGGAGGTGTTACGTGATCCTATTTCAGTAAAACAACTGGCAGTAAATGGCGCAGATATAATGAAACTGACAGATGCTCGCCCTGGTCCGCACATCGGTTTCATCTTGGAGATTCTTTTGTCAGAAGTACTGGAAAAACCTGAATTAAACACACGTGAGTATCTGGAGAAGAGAGTCGGGGAGTTACACGCTTTAAAACCAAAAGAATTGGCAGATCTTGGCAAACAAGCAAGAAGCAAAAATGAAATCGAGGAAGAAAAAGAGGTAGAGAAAATTAAAGAAGAATACAAAGTTTCATAGACAAAATAAAAAGAAGTTAGTTTATCTAGCCTCTCGCAACGCGACTGGCGTGAGAGAGCGAAATTTGCGCCAGCAAATTATCGCGAGGCTAAGGAAACTAACTTCTTTTTATTATTGAACCTACTTAACCGCGTCCTTCAAACCTTTGGCTGGACGAAACTTTGGTACTCGCATCGATGGAACCGAGATAGCTTCACCGGTACGAGGGTTTCTGGCCTGACGTGCAGCGCGGACTTTGGTCGAGAAGATGCCAAGACCGGCAATCGATACTTCGCCACCCTTCTTGAGAGTTGAGACGATTGAATCGATAACGATATCTACAACTTCCTCTGCCTGCACTTTCGTGCCACTGAGTTTCGCGTGCACTGCATTTGCAATATCTACCTTGTTCATTATTACTAGTTTATTTAATAAATTTCTACTTATAATACCTTTTGATTATATACTAAGCCGTTTTTCAACGCCACCTCGACAAATCTAGTGTTTATCTGGCAAATTCTATGGACCTGGCCTCACGAATGACATTGACCTTGATCTCGCCTGGGTATTTAAGCTCACTTTCAATGCGTATGGCTATATCTCTAGCCATTTTCTTGGCTTCTAGGTCAGAAACTTTCTCCGGTAGGACAAAGATGCGTATCTCCCGGCCAGCAGCGAGAGCATAGGCCTTTTCCACACCATCGAAGGAGAGAGCGATGGCCTCAAGGTCTTCGAGACGTTTGAGGTAGTGCTCGACGGTGTCTCTCCTAGCGCCGGGTCTAGAGCCAGAAATAGCATCCGCCGTCTGGACGATGACAGATTCGATAGTCTCATAAGGATATTCACCATGATGAGCCTGCATCGCCTTGATAATATCTTCTGAAACGTTGAACTTCTGCAATATCCTCCTTCCAATCTCTACGTGAGTACCAGAGACTTCGTGGTCGAGAGCCTTGCCTATATCGTGGAGAAGCGCGCCAGCCTTGGCCACCGCCACATTGGCACCAAGTTCTCCGGCAATCATGCCGGAAAGATGACTCATCTCTATAGAGTGATCCAAGACATTTTGACTATAGCTTGAACGGAAGTAGAGACGACCCAAGATTGAGAGTAATTTGGGATCGAGATTGTACACTTCACACTCCAATGCTGCTTGTTCGCCCTTCTCCTTAATAATCTTATTCGTTTCGGCTTGGGCCTTCTCTACGAAATCTTCGATCCTCGCAGGTTGGATACGCCCATCGGCAATAAGATTGTCGAGAGCAAGTTTCGCCACCGCTCTGCGCACTGGATCGAAAGAGGAGATAGTCACAGAATTAGGAGTATCATCCACGATCACTTCTACACCAGTAGCACGCTCGAAGGCTTTGATATTCCTTCCTTCTTTGCCGATAATCTTGCCTTTCAATTCATCTGACGGTAGGGAGATGGTAGTCGACATCATTTCTCCAGATATCGAAGAGGCGAGCCGCTGGATGACAGTAGAGAGAATTTCTTTGGCCCGCTTCTCGAGACGTTCTCCACCTTCTGTCTCGAGTTTTTGCATTCTGATTAGAAGATCCTCCTCTGACTCCTTCTCCACAATTTTCAAAAGCTCATACTTCGCCTCAGTAGGGGAGAGGCTGGCTACCTTGGCCAGTTCGGCCTGACGCGCTTCCACAATCTTCTCTATCTTATCCTTGAGAGTACGGACTTCGACCACTTTCTCCTTCACATGTTCAGCCTCTTTATCGACATCTACCTGGCGTTTATCTAGGAACTCCTCCTTCTTGATAAGCCTGTCTTCGGTCTTCTTCAGCCTCTCGTCACGCTCTTTTATTTCTCCTTGAGTTTTCTGGATAATTTCTTCTGATCTGACTTCTGCCTCTGCGATAATCTTCTGGGCCTCTTCTTTAGAAGAAAGCTCCATTTGCTTGATATCAAGCTCCATCGAGCCCTTACGGCCAAGGGAGATTATCAGGCGCAGCAAATAACCAAAACCGATACCGGCAGATGCGGCAAGCAATGCTAGCAATAACGCTAATTTCAGCGACATAAACTTATTTAATTAGTCAGGCCGTTACCGTGGAAACAGAAACAGTTTCAATGAAATTCTTTAATAAGTGAACAGTTGAAGTGTACTACGACTAGAGAATTTTGTCTATTAGACCGTATTTTTTAGCCTCTTCAGCGCCCATCGAGTAGTCTCTATCGACATCCTTTTCGATACGAGCAAGCGGCTGGCCAGTATTTTGGGAAAGGATTCTATTGGTGATCTCCCTAGCTTTTAAGATACGCTTAGCAGCGATTTCAATGTCGGCAGCTTGGCCTTCTGCCCCGCCCAAAGGCTGGTGAATTAAGATTTCGGAGTTAGGGAGCGTAAATCGCTTGCCTTTCTTACCAGCTGAGAGAATCACTGCTCCCATAGAAGCGGCTATGCCCACGCAAACTGTGGAAACATCGGGCTTAATATTGTTCATAGTGTCGACTATAGCTAGGCCGGAGGTAATGACACCGCCAGGGGAATTAACATAAAGAGTAATGTCTTTCTTCGGGTCTTCCGATTGAAGGAAGAGGAGCTGGGCGATAATAGTATTCGCCACACCATCATCGATCGGCCCACCGAGGAAAATAATGCGTTCACGCAAAAGTCGAGAGTAAATATCATACGCTCGCTCCCCAAACTGACTTTTTTCGATAACTGTTGGAATTAAGTAACTCATGCGGAGTAGATTATAACAAAGAACCCGATAGTGCAACTATCGGGTTCTTTGAAAACATCCGGGAACTAAAATTACGATGCGTTCAATTCTGCATCAAGACTGTCTACGTCGGTTGAATTGAGATCAGCTTCGATAGAAGTGGTCTCGTCAGACTGACTCTGTGTCTCGATAGAATTCAACTCTTCCTCTGTCATCATATCTTCAGAACGCTGACTCCAGAAATAAAGCCCACCCAATATGATGATCACGAGAATTACTATGATACCGACAACTGGCCCAGCTGAATTTCCGCTTGGCTCTCCTGTGCCCATACCCCCACCCATATTTGCATTGTTTTGTTCTGGTCCCATATTAGTTATTTATTAGTGATAATTACTCAGTTTCTAAAGAACCCTCGACTTCGGCGCTTACTGTTATCGACTTCAGTGATTTTACGGCATTCCTCAAGTTCTCGCGTGCGGCACGGATAAGTTCTCTAGCCTCGGCGGCGGCGGCACGGATGGTCTCGAAGTTCTCGCTAGCTGTACTACCAGATAGATCAAGGCTCGCGAAGGCCTCTACAGCAATCTTGGCATCTGCTAGATTCTCCTCGGCAAGAACTATAAAGCCCTCTGCTTCGGTTGTATCTCCACCTCGCTCTTGGATTTTATCAATCCTTGACTCAACGCGAACGATAATCTTCTCAAGACGCTCTATGGTGGCCAGCATGACCTTTGCCACGTGTTCCACTGTGCGCTTGGCAATATTTTGTTGGAATTCTACGCGTCGCTCCGTACTAGAAGCTCTGCGTTGTTCTATATTATTTCTTACCTCCTCTCGACGTTCGGTGCTCGAAGCTACGCGTTCCTGCCTGTTTTCCATCATATTTTGGCGTCGCTCCGTTGTAGAGGCTCGTCTTGTCTCAATCTCCGCTCTGATTCCAGCCCGTACTCCAACTGGCGTACTGCTGGCTCTCCCGGATATGCCAATGTTCGCCCCGTGAGCAAAAGCCGGGGAAACCAAGGCGACAAGGAAAAGCATCAAAACAGAAGCAATGATTCTATGGTTCATATCTTTAATTATTTTTAATCCGAGGACTATTAAGCCCTAGATTAATTATAACTAATTATCCTAAGCTTTACGATACTCGGCGTTGTAGAGTTTCAAACCTTCTTCAAATGCTTCTTCTGCCTCCTTTTTACCTTTGAAACCTTTCACTTCCACTACTTTGTTCTGAAGTTTCTTGTAAGTTGAATAGAAATGTTCTATTTCTTTAATAGTATGTGGGTTGACGTCACTAAGATCCTTTATATTGTCGAAACGTGGGTCGTCGACCGGCACAGCAATGATCTTGTCATCACCTTCGCCGCTATCTATCATATTCATAAGAGCCACAGGACGTGCGTGGACTAAAGTCCCTGGTTGGAAAGGGTACGTAGCCAGAAGAACGACATCGAGAGGATCTTTGTCGTGCCAAAGAGACTGTGGTACAAACCCGTAGTCGAAAGGGAAGTCTTGCCCAGTGTGCATCACGCGATCAAGGGCGATGAGACCAGTCTTTTTATCTATTTCATATTTGTTTTTCGAACCTTTGTTGATCTCGACGATGACATTCATCGCCTCCTTAGTACCAGGTTCTACTTCGTGCCAGAGATTCATATTATTTATTATCGTCTGTTACTTCTGCAACTGCAAGTTCTTCGCCCTTGGCGGACTGGATATCAATTCTCCAGCCAGTGAGCTTGGCTGCCAAACGCACATTCTGCCCGCCCTTGCCTATAGCAAGAGATTGCTGATCTTCGGCTACAGTGACTACGGCCGTTTTCTCTTCTTCGTTAATTTCAATACTGAGAATTTTGGCAGGGGAAAGAGCTTCTTCTATAAACTTCTTCGACTCAGCTGACCACTCGATGATATCGATCTTCTCTCCTCGCAATTCAGACATTACGGTAGAAACCCGCACTCCACGTTGACCGACAAGTGCCCCGACTGGGTCAATGTGGCTATCCTTGGCCTCGGCAGCAATCTTGGAACGATAGCCGGCCTCTCGAGCAATGGCCTTAATCACCACAGTGCCATTGGCTAACTCTGGGGTCTCGGCTTCAAAAAGCTTTTCTAGAAATTTAGGATGTGAACGTGACAAGCGCAAGAATACTCCACGAGGACTCTCTTCTACTCTATAAAGGAAGGCTCGCACACGCTCGCCTTGGCTGAAACGTTCGCTAGGAATCTGCTCTTCGTATGGAAGAAGGCCGGTAGCTCTGCCCATATCCACGAAAATATTGCCACGCTCAATGCGCTGGACAGTCCCGGTGACGATCTCACCTTCGCGCTTACCAAATTCTGCTACGACAGAGGTTTTCTCCGCTTCACGAATTTTCTGCATGATCACTTGCTTGGCAGTTTGCGCGGCGATGCGACCGTAGTCACCCTTCGACTCGATAGGGAAGATGATTTCTTCGTCGAGCTGGGCATCTTTCTTAATCTTCTTGGCATCTTCTATGAGAATATGATGCTCTGGGTTGTAAGCCACCTTCTCGCCAGTGACACCTTCTACTCCTTCTGGAGTTCTGTCTTCCAAATCTTCGGCTCCGCCGAAAATGACACGAGAATCATCGACCACAATCTTCACTTGGAAGAAATTTGTTTCGCCAGTATTGATATCGAAGGTAGTACGGATAATCTGACCCTTCTTGCCATACTCCTTTTTGTACGCAGTAGCTAGGGCCGCTTCTATGGCTTCGATAATAGAGGCGCGCGGAATACCGCGCACTTCTTCAAGCTCGCCTAGGACTGAATTGATGACTTTAAGATCAAACATATGTGTTTTTGTTACGAAATGGGTTCGCCTTGCGGCGAACCCACTCCAGTCAAACCTATTACTACTTAAGTATATCAGACAACACTAAATTTTGTCAAGTTTTACGTCTCGAGTGGAACTTTTTATGAGTTTCGCGGAGAGCTTTGTCAGTGACGTGAGTATAGATTTGGGTAGTGGAGATATTGGCATGACCAAGAAGCATTTGGACAGAACGCAAGTCAGCGCCATTGGAGAGGAGATTGGTGGCGAAGCTGTGGCGGATAACGTGCGGAGTTACTTTCTTGGAGATGCCCGCCTTCACAGCATAATGCTTTACAATTCTTTCTACTGAACGACGAGTGAGCGGCACGGGCTCTTTGGATT
>JBAQWR010000002.1:0-16347 GCA_049299015.1 Minisyncoccia bacterium
TATCCGACAAAACCGCCCTCGGACTGACTGGCGGAATTTTCCGCCGTCACGATGACGGTTGTTATTAACTCAGCAGGCCTGCTGAGAGAATCTCTCTGTTTCTGACATTGACCCAGATGTGGGCTTCAACCCATCCATATAGGTTTTCAGGTCCGCGTGGACTGAGAAGTCCACCTGAGGTGGGTCTGAAAGTGATCAACATACCATCTGGGAAACACGTGACTTTCGTAACGACTCCCTTCAGAAGACAGAGAAGGCTGAATTGCCTCACTGGCACTGCAAACTCCTTACCAGTGGACAAATGATCTAGAAAATCCACAGGGCGAATTACATCCTTACGGATCGGCACGAAAAAGCTGGTTGGACGGAAAGGACGACCTTCTGGCGTAAGTGTGCGATACATTTCGACACCTCGGCTCTCAATGAACGAATTCCACACTGCTTCATGCAGTAGGACATTACTCCTTCATTATACTCTATTAATATTATTTGTCAAGGACTTTGTTAGAACCAAAATTGCCCTTATTTATAGGGTTAAAATTAGTGAAATTTTCCGATGCGCGGGCTATTTATCCTGAGCTAGTCGAAGGAGTGGACGCCTGCCCGCCGACCCGGTGGCGGGATGTTAGAACCAGAATCATCGTCAATTCTGCCATAAAAACATTCAGCTTTCTGAGCATAGGCAGCCCACATTCTATTTCCATAGCAATAATGCCACCATTCTAGAGGGTAGTTAGCAAAACCTGCTCCTATCATCGCATCATATAGTATTTTTCTGTTTTTTCTTTGATCATCTGTAATTAAATTGTTTTCGGTATGGACTCTTTCCCCATAATCGGTGAGTGTCGTTCCCATATCTAATCTCTCACCATCTTTGGTTAAAGTAAGATCAACCGCGGCGCCATCTTGATGAGAACTTCCACCTGGTGGTGCGGTGTACAAACCAACAATTCTTCTAAATTCATCGGGCCTGAAGATTCTTAAAAAAGGATGCTTTTTAGTCATCTGCCAAGTTCTCCGTTCGTATAATTCTTTTTGCATCCACAAGGGCCTATATGCGGTAACGATCAAAAATTTATAACCTTCAGGGAGGTTTGAAGATGCTTTGTGTAACATATCTCTGACTGTGGTCCTTAGATAAGGTGATAAATATCGATGCTCCTTAAGCAACTGAATTTTTTTGTCCTCTTTAATTTCAGAAAGGAGCTCTTTATTTTCCAAGACCTTAACCTTAAGCATTTCTGATTTCGGTATTGGCTTCATAAACAAAGTATAACAAACTGATGCGTGGGCTAGTGGGCAATGTTAGAACCAGCATTATTCGTCAAAACTCTAATATCCTCTTTGTCTACATCTCTAAGTAACATACTCTTGTATTCAATCAATGCATCCTGTGTAATGACGGGGATCCTGATGCCATAAATTGAAATGTAGTTGCCATTTGAAAAATCTGGCTTTAACTCAACCCATTGCTTTTTATTTTTATCAAAAATCTTTGCCTTACCTGCTATATCAATAACTTGTCCTCTATATTCTAAAGTCATTAACTTTACATCAAATTCTTCATCCAGATAATTTTGTGGACCAGACAAAATACATGGCTTAACTTCAGGAAGTAGCAGTTCAAAACAATCTTCTTTTACATCAATATCAATATCTGCCAATTCGCGATTAGACCCATACAGTTTTGCTGCAAACCCTCCAGTTACCTGAAATGTAATTTTATTTCTAATTAAAATTTCAGCAATCCATTTTAATGCAGCTTCAGTATCTTTCATATACCAAAAGTATACCAGTTCAGCGTCCCGTAGGGATGCGAACTTTTGATGGCTTAACCACAACAACAAAACCGATGCGCGGTCGACCGGATTTGAACCGGCGATCTCCTCCGTGACAGGGAGGCGCGATAACCAGGCTACGCTACGACCGCATTTATAAACCTTTCAAATACAAGTTTCTTTCTTCTTAAATGAAGCTTGTGGGGCATATTATACATAATTTTGTGGAGTTTTAAAGCGTCAGTCGTACTAAAAAGAAGCCTGTGACATTGTTTGTTTTTGACCTTAAAAACTGAACCTCCTTTTAACCCTTTTTTGTGAAGAATAACTCTTAAATCATTTAAAAAATCTTCACAGCCACTAGTGAAAGCTACCTGGAGTACTCGAGTTGGATTTGATCTGCTTCTGTTCATAAGTCCACTCCAGATATTCCCATCTCCATCAAAGTAACCCCTGACAAAATCCCCGATAAACTTATTAGGAATTTTGGGTATTTTCATTCTCTTAGATTTATTTGGTGTTACCCCAAGAAGACACAGATCATTGAACATATCATTACTTCCTATCTGGAAACGGAAGGAATTGTCTCGAATACGCTTGGATAATTTATGGTCAGAACCCATAGCATTTTTTATCATAAATAAAATATCCTCATCGGCAGAGTAAAAAGAAATAAAACGACCATTTCTCTTATTGATGACCATGTTACCGTCAGCCATGAAAAACCCCAGGACATAGGCCATCTCTCTGGTCCACTTCTTGAAAAAATCTCTATTAACTTTTTTATAGATGGGCACACATTAATTATACTGCGTGACAGGAGTATTACCTAACCGTATTTGTGGATAATTTTAGTGCCGACGGATGGAATCGGACCATCTTCCAGGGCTTATGAGTCCCTTGTTTTACCATTAAACTACGCCGGCGTATGGACAATATAACATAACGCGAAACCGCGCTCGAGCGCGGTTTTGTGACTTGTTGCGGGTGCTGGTAACGCTCCAGCTCCTACAGGTTATGAGCCTGTCGAGGTACTTTTCCTCCAACCCGCTATTTCGAGTATTATACACTCTTTTTTAACTTTTTACAAATCTAAATCACGTCGAACTCTCTGAAAACTTTTTCGAAAAGACCGATCACTCGCCTGGTCTCTCGTTCATTAAGTTGGAAGTCCCCTCCAGAATGCGCCACAGCATTTCTTACTTTGTGCGCTTCCCAAGCATGTTCTATGGTCAAGAAATCGCTTTTGTCGACCGACTTTAACATCTCACCTACTGACTCCCCTTCGTAACCAAGGGATCGCAGGAGCTCTTCAAGAATCACGTCTGCCTCGATCACAGCCAATCGCCAGTCAGAGGAACTGTTGGAATTCATATATTTTAAAACTTGTTCCCATTTATCATTTTTGGGCTCCACTATCTCTTCTTCCGAATCAGGTATCGCCAGAGGAACACCGTAGATTTTCTGCTCTTCTAAATTAATTGCTCCGAGTTTACGAAAAGTGTGGACTATACCGACTATGGCCAAAACACTCACTATGGCTGCTATAAGTTTCCAGATCGGCCAAATGTGGTTAAGAAAATAATCGACCCATCTTGACCCAAGAGAATCCGGCGAACCAAAACTATTAATAAAATTGAGCAGGGCAGTCATAATCATCCCTAGGATTATAAATATGACCAGGATGGTTACGATCTGCCCGACAGTTTTGCTATCAGTCTGGAACTCTGCTGGTTTGCTTGGTGGTTTGCCTTCTGCCATATCTATATCTTATTCTCCTAGAAATTCTTTACCAGCGATAAACAAATTATCTTCTCTACCAAGATCGGCAGTCAGTTCAATGCCTAGAGGAAGCTTACCAACAAAACCTGATGGTAGAGAGATAGCCGGACAACCACTGATGTTGGCATGCACGGTAAAGATATCTTCTAGATACATCTCCAATGGATCTTTACTCTTCTCCCCCATCTTCCATGCGGGTGAAGGAGTGGTGGGTGTAAGCATTAGATCAACCCCTTTGAATAAATCTCTTAATTCTTGCGTTATAAGATTGCGTACTTTGATAGCTTCGCCATAATACTCATCGTAGTAACCACTGGAGAGCACATATGTACCAAGGATAATTCGCCTACGCACTTCCTTGCCGAAACCCTCTCCCCGAGTTTTGAAATAATCTTCTATCACATTTTGACCCTCTTTATGCAGACCGTATTTCACTCCATCAAAACGGGCTAAGTTAGACGAGGCCTCCGCTGGTTGGATAATATAATACACTGCTAAACCTTTTGCCAGATTAGGCAGTTCTACATCCATAATTTTGTAACCTAAATTCTCAAATTTCTTTACTGTCTCAGTAAAATTTTCCTTAACTTCAACACTTATTCCTTCGCTCTCGATAAAAGCTTTTGGAACCCCGATTGTTTTACTAAACTTTTTTCCCTTTTGGTGGGTATTATCAGAGATGGTGGTACTATCCATCGGGTCAGTCCCGGAAATAATGTTATAAAGTATTTCTGCATCAGTTACTGTTTTAGTTATAGGACCAATTTGATCAAAAGAGGATGCGAAAGCAATTAGTCCCGAGCGAGAAACCCGACCATATGTAGGCTTAAGGCCCACAACTCCACAAAAGGCGGCTGGTTGGCGTATAGAACCACCAGTGTCAGAACCGAGCGCCATATCACACATCCCTGCTGCTACTGCAGCAGCAGAACCACCCGAGGTACCTCCGGCCACCCGAGTAAGATCATGAGGATTTTTAGTTAATCCATATGCTGAATTTTCTGTAGAACTACCCATAGCAAACTCGTCCATGTTGGTGCGACCAACGATAGTTGCCCCAGCCTCCTTTAACTTCTTTACGACTGTGGCGTCATAAGGAGCAACGAAGTTTTCCAGCATTTTTGAAGCCGCACTTACTTTGTGCCCTTCAAATAAAATATTATCTTTGATAGCAATTCTCTTCCCGCTTAGTGGCCCATCACCATATTGGCTAGGATTATCGAACACTTCGAGAAAAGCGTGAATATCTTTATCTTTAGCTTTGATCTCGTCGGGAGTCACAAAATTTTCTTTACCTTTATATAATCACCTTCCCTAGCCGGAGCCTGATTCAAAATCTTTTCTGTATACAAACCGCTCTCGTGTGGATTTGTATCTTCCCGCATCACATTAAACACTCCAACACTCTCAAGATTGTTGGAGTGTTGTTCTGTGGTTGCTTTTTTGACCTCACCTACATATTTCAAAATAGATTCAAACTCGTGAGAAAGGCTTTCTGCCTCTTCGTTGCCTATTTCAATACGCGCCAATTTGGCCAAATTTAGTACTTTTTCCTTATCCATCCCATTAGAAATTTAAAGTATTAATATCTTGTGGTTATTTCCCGTCAGTTGAATTTCTAACGGGACAAGTACCGCAATTTTAGCATAAAAAAAGCGGACGGGAGAGCTGTGAAGCCCACCCGTCCGGTCACTGCTGGAGAGAATGTTATTCCTCCGGACTGTCAATCCGGGAAGAAGCAATTTGATTCCTCTCCCGACAGCAACAACCTTGAAAATCCTGAAGCAAGCCGACAGTCCACCCCGGAGCTGTCTTCAGCATTTCAAGTAATACCCAGGGATATGCGCGCTCTGGCATACACGTCGAGCGGAGTATGTTCCGCAGACAACGTTTCCAGACCAACGATCTGCTGAGGTTGCAGAGGTTGATGCGTCCTTGAAGGTAGGAATCCTTTCAAGGGTGGTAGGACTGCACAAGCGATCGGCTTGTAGCAGCTAATACATGCCTGTTGCCCACGGTCCATCTGAACACATAGACAAATGGCACAGGTAATCGGCAATTTGATTATGTTGCCGTGGTGATCTCTCTTGACGACTGGTTTCTTCATGCGAACTCCGACGACGTCAGAAACGTTAATAAGAGGGTGAAGATCGCTTCAACATCTTATCTCACGGCGGACGTGCGCCTAACACGGCATAGTACCCCCTTCCTTTGTGCTGACCTGATTTAACTATACACCTCTATTTATTTGTGTTCAATAGTACTTCAAACTCCTTCTCATTCAAAATTTTTACCCCCAACTCTTGCGCTTTATTAAACTTATCCCCCGGGTCAGTGCCTGCCACTACATAACTAGTATTTTTGGAAACAGATTCACGTATCTCGCCCCCCAGACTTCGAATCTTTTCTTTAGCATCTTCGCGAGACATATCATCCAGTGTCCCCGTGAGTACAAAACTTTTACCCGCTAAGTGTCCTGTCTGTTTTTCCCCAACCTCTTTGGCAATATTGACTTGTTTCAACAGCTTTTCAAAAAGTTTTTTGTTTTCTTTCTCACCGAACCAATCCACTACAGCACGCGCCACTATAGGCCCAACACCATCTAGAGCTTGGAGTTCTTCAAGGCTCACTTTGGCAAATTTATCCGCCGTCTTAAAGTATTCTGCCAGATCACGCGCTGTCTCCTCCCCCACTTGCGGGATAGAGAGTGATGCGATGAAGCGTGCCAAGGTCACAGTACGTGCCTTCTCTATCGACTGCAAAAGATTAACTATAGACTTCTCGCCGAAACGTTCCAAGGTCTCTAAATCTCGGCGTTTTATAGCGAAAATGTCGTTAAAATTTGAAATAACCCCAGCGTCCATAAGTTGAGCAATGATCTTCGGCCCTAGACCATCTATATCAAAGACTCTTTTTGAGACAAAATAGCTAAGTTTGCGTCTCTGTTGTTCATACGAATTTTTAGATACACATCTATAAGCTACCTGACCTGGGACGCGCTCGATCCGTCCGTCTCCACCACAGAGTGGAAAGTGGGTCGGGAATTTAAACACTTTTTCTTTGCCTGTCCTTAACTCTTCTAACACCCTTACCACTTCGGGGATGACATCCCCGGCTTTCTGCAACACTACCGTGTCTCCCACTCGGATATCTTTGCGTATTATTTCATCCTCGTTGTGTAAAGTAGCACGCGAGACAGTCGAGCCAGCAACCAAAACCGGTCTAAGTATTGCCACGGGAGTTAATACACCGGTGCGGCCAATCTGGAGAGTGATGTCTTCTATCACCGTTGTCACTTGTTCGGCAGCAAATTTAAAGGCTATGCCAAAACGTGGGGCCTTGCCGGTAAACCCGAGAGATTCTTGGAACTTTCTATCGTTTACCTTCACCACCACACCGTCTATAAGATAATTTTCATTATCTTTCTTATGTTCCCAAGATTTCCAGAAGCCAATCACCCCTTCAATATCTTCAAACCTCTTAAAATGCGGATTGACCTTCAGACCAAGTTCTTTGAGAAGCCCGAGCTCTTCTTCTTGAGTTGAAGGCATGTTCATACCATTTACAGAAGCGATATCGTAGAAAAAAGCATCGAGCTTCCTCGAGCGAGTGATGGAAGGATCGAGTTGACGCAGTGACCCGGCGGCCACATTGCGTGGATTGGCAAACAACTCTTCCCCTCTCTTTTCTCTTTCTTTGTTTAACTTCTCGAAAACATTTTTATCCATCCAAATCTCTCCTTCGACTATGATCGAAATAGGTTTGTTGAGCTTAGACGGAATCGAGTCAATAGTTCGTACATTATTTGTGACATCTTCCCCTACTCTACCATCACCTCTGGTAGCAGCTGTTTTGAGAATCCCTTTTTCATAAGTCAGCACTATCTTTAGCCCATCTATTTTCAACTCTGCCAAATATTGCGGAGAGGCTTTGAGTAAACGCTTGACTCTCTGGTCAAACGCGCGGATGTCATTTTCATCAAAAGCGTTATCGAAAGACCATTGAGCCACTTCGTGAGTCACTTTTTTAAATTCTTTGAGTAGAGTATCCCCTACAAGTCTAGTTGGCGAACCCGACAAGACAAGTTCGGGATATTTTGCCTCGAGATCTCCGAGCTCTTTGACTAAAGCATCGTAAGCTGTATCAGAGATAACAGGTTTATCGTAAGTATGATAAAGACTCCTATGGCGATTGATAGTGTCGCGGAGTTTCTCTACTCTCTCTTGTATATCCTTAGAAACTTTAGGCATTTTTAATACGTAGCACGAATAGCGCGCTCCACGCGACGAGGATTTGCTGGGTCACAAGTATTGTAGCCTAGAGATTCCACCTCGGTACTCCCGTCGTCATCCTTGGTCACCGTAACGATGGCGCAATATGGATCAGGAAGGAAGTTGATGCTATTTATCACACTGGTGTAACTACCACCAACTGTCCATTCATTATCGGGGTTATTGGCATCTTTGTTGCAAGAGATTGTAGAGCCGGTCGAAGTGGAAAAAGCGCTAATACCTGAAGGATTTTGAACATCCCAATAAAGAACGCATTCGATCCCCGTATCTGCAGCGTAAAATGCTTCTTGAGATTGACGACCTGTAGAAGAGATGGACGACTGCCTCACTGCCAGACTCGTAACCCCAGCAGCAATTAAGAGGAGTGTGCCCATCACGACAATTGCTACAAAAAGTGTAAACCCAGCCTCTAGTCGTCTGTCGTAAGTTGTTAGTCGTTGGTCTTTCATTATTGCCAATTTAAAATATTTTCCCTGGCCTTAAATTGCCTATTAACAACACCCTTAGACCAATCCACTGTCACTGAAATCGAGATTTCGTTTTCATTTATTTCAGTCAATACAATCTCTCTTTTGAAAACAGTGGCCGGCCAAGAAGCATCGTAGCCGAAAAATCCGGTTTCTGTATCCTGTCGGATAAACTGGCAAGTGCCAAGACCACCAGGACATGCGATAGGTATAGAACTTTCAATAACATCTACAGTACAAGCATTACCGAAGTAGCATGGGTCATCTGAGTCAGATGATATGTTGGTGAGCCAGTCTAGATCCTGTAGACTATTCTCGTCTCTGATATTTCTAATCTGCTCGAATCCTTCTTGGGCAAGGTAGAAGGCGATGACCTGATCTTTGGAAAAGATATATGATGATATACCTGTTTGGATGGCACTCGTAGCGCCGGTAATGGCCAGCACCAAAATTGATATGGCAACCAAACTTTCTACAATTGTGAAGCCTTTATTTTTCATCTGTCTAAAGTACGCTGAGACACAAGGGTTTGTAAGGTGAAATTGGACTGACTTCTGCCTGTGCCTGCATGACTCTGGATCTTGATAACTACTTTTGGTTGAAGAGTGTCATCGGTACCAGCCCCCAAAGTATAGAAAACTAGATCGTCGATAACAATCTCTGGGGCAGTGACAGGGATATATCCACCATCATCAACCTGCTTCTCTATCCTCTGCCCATTGAAGCGATAAGTTATCTGAATTCCGTCGCTCGAGAGAAAACTCAATAGAGTATCGCCGCCAGGACAATTCTCCGGTTCTGTAAATGTACCTCCGTCACCACAGTGATAGTTCTTGCCGAAACGCATTTCCTTCGACATACTTTCGACTGCTAGGTTGAGATTGTTGAGAACAGTTTTGATAGTCCGAGACTTACGATTGGCCTCGAAGACGTTGACTATTGAGCCCATGGAGATAGTCATGATGATAATAAATATCGATATGGCTACCATCAATTCGATTAGTGTGAAGCCTTTTTTCATCATGGTGTATATCGGATAATAACTATACCAGAGCCACCATTGCCACCTCTTCCAATACAACTGTCGCCTCCTCCGCCTCCACCGCCACCTCCACCACCGCGGTTTGCATTACCACTTCCCCCAGTCACACACTGTTGAGTCGCACCATTACCACCTCCGCCAGTGCCACCTGAACCGGACCCTCCTCCACCACCGGCATAAGTGGTGCTCGAACCACTGATACTATTGGCCGAGCCGTTACCACCCCTCCCATTGCCAGAAGCATTCCCAGCACCACCCACCTGCCCAGCTCCACCACCACCACCGGCATTACCAGCACCACCAGAAGCGCCGCCATTATTTCCTTGTCCAGACGTGCCGTTACCGCCTGTCCCACCAGCATTAGCACCACCCCCACCAGAACCACCTGCGGCACCATTTTTATTACTACCACTTGTGCCTCCAGCACCTCCACCACCGCCGCCGACTGCACTTAGATAGCTCGCAAATGAAGAGTTGCTACCACTTGACCCCCTAGAGTTAGAACCGGCGCCACCACCACCCACGGTTACCGCATGAGAACCAGCTGATACAGATACACTGGCCGAATAATTTAGACCACCAGCGCCACCACCAGCACCGTTAGCATCCCAAGGATCACTGTCATGGTTACCAGAACCACCGCCACCGCCACCGCCAGCAACCACCAGAACTTGAGCGGCCTTAGCAGCACCTGCACCAAATGTGTTAGCTCCGGCACTTGTAAACGTATGGATAATATAACCTCCGCTAGTAGTCACCGTCCCACCGGTAAACACAATCAAATTAAATGTTGTGGTTTTTGAAAGCGGCGAACCTGTGACAACAATAGGATATGTGCCGGCAGGCGTTGTAACACCTGTAGTTATGGTCATAGTACTTGAACAAGTTGGACTACAAGGATTGGAAGTGAAGCTGGCAGATGCGCCGGTCGGCAATCCGGAAGCGGATAAGGTGACAGCTTCGGACGTACCAGAGACTAAAGTTCTGGTAATTGTATTAGAGCCGGACCCAGTTCCAGATGAACCTTGGCCAATAGTTATATCACCACTGTTGGAAAGAGAATAATTAAATGGAGCATTGGTAACTTCTAAACTAAATTGTGCAGTCTTCGATAGTGGTGAGCCTGTAACGGTGACTGTATAAGTACCGACCGGGGTGGCGAGGGTCGTGGTGATCGTCAGAGTACTTGAGCAGGTTGGGTTACAAGGATTGGAAGTGAAGCTGGCAGATGCGCCTGTCGGAAGGCCGGAGGCAGAGAGAGTGATAGCTTCTGTGGTCCCAGTGAGAAGGGTTCTCGTGATAGTGTTTGAACCGATTGAACCTTGGGCCACAGAAATATTGCTGTCGTAGGAAAGAAAATAATTAAATGGATCTGGCGATGGTGGTGGCGCTGGTGTTGTATATGATGGGGTCGGGTATAGATATTCGTAGACAGAGCCTATAGAAATCTGTCCTGTATTGTAGATGGTAACCGTTTGGTCAAGATCATTGGGGCTCTTGAGTAGAATTCTTGCTCCTATTGAATCAGATAGGTCAAGTGGGTTTCCGCCTGTATCGAAGAAAATGATCTGGCTCTCAGTACTAGGACGATTGAAACTAATATCAATGCGCCCAACATCACAGAAATCTTCTTCGGATAACCTGATAACACACAGAGAATCAATATGATTGCCACGAGAGATATCGGTTTTACCTAAACACTCTGAAGTGCCGCCAACCGGACACGACCAAGTCCCGTCATAAAAATTGTTCTCATTTTTATCTGCGAAAGAGAGATAAGCAGTATTGGAGCCTGAGTCCAAGAGACTGAAGGTCAATCCATAAGAAACAGAAAAATCTGATGACCCTGGCAATATTTCTCTTACCCCTATCCCATAAGCCTGTTTCTGAGAGAGGGTCAAACCAATCTCATCGGCCAAGTTTGAGAGAGCTACACCCTCGGTGTAAGTTGATTGGCTGGAGAGTACAACACTAAGGATCACAGATATTATGCCAATAGAAACTAGAAGCTCGACTATGGTGAACCCCGCCACCGGACCGGCGGGCAGGCCGAAATTTTTTCTAGAATGATGGAACATTAAGGATATTTAAACTAAACACCAAACTTATCCAAGCGCCCAATATGATGAATGGCGCAAAGGGTACCTCACTCTTCATTGTAAGCCCTTTATCATTTTTGAGAAAGCCAAATTTAGCCAAAAAAATGTACCCCAAAGAGCCTAGGGCTCCGAGCCAGAAAGAAAGGACGATAGCAGAGAAGCCTTGCGCAGCGCCCAAGAGTAGTCCCACAGATAATCCAAGCTTGGCGTCGCCAAAGCCCATTGCTCTTCCTCCGCTAAAAAGCCAAATCGATCCAAAAAAGGCAAATAGGATAGGCCCGGCTAGCAAGTCTAGAAGTTGATAAGTTGATAAGTTGTATAAGGCATAAATAAGACTTAGCACAATTGCGGAATACACAAGTGGATCGGGGATAATTTTATGTTTGAAGTCATAAATAGTAATAACAACATATATACAAAAAACAGGTAAGAAAATAGGTGGCACCGTAACAAATACAAGTCCAGTTAATATTTCAACTACTGGATACTGCCAAGATATCTTGGCCTGACACCTCTGACATTTAGCCTTGAGTACTAAAAAACTTATGATCGGCACAAGTTCCCACCATCTAAGAGTCTCTCCGCAAGCAGGACAAGATGATCTACCGCCAAAACCTCGCCCGGTATCGAAGCGAAGCCCCACGACATTGAGAAAGCTACCTACAACAGTGCCTAATACTAAAAGGATGACCGCAGTCATCCTTTTAGTATACCAGAGTGGTTTTGCCAGACCTTAACAGACAGCGTCTCCGGAAGAAACCGTAACAGTAGCAGTACCAGTAGACTTGCCAGTGCTGTCTACACACCACGAGTTAGTACCACCTGCGCCAGGAAGAAGTGCTGAAACAGCGTAAGAAGTGGATGGGGTGCCAACACTGACACAAGTAATGGTAGCGCCAGATGGGTAATTGGCTGAAGCAGTGTAAGTTGCCATGCCTGAAGTGGCATCAGCAAACATGCCGGCAGCACAATCTGTACCCGCGGCAGCTCCGTAGTTGCCGTTGTTATCGTAGTAAATTTCCGCTGCTGCTCGAAGACCGGAGAGTTGGGCTTTGACTTTAGCGTCATTACCCTTGCCTCTTGCAGTATTGAGTGAGGCCAATACGACCGAAGAGAGAATACCAATGATCGCGATAACGACCAGAAGTTCAATAAGGGTGAAGCCTCTTGTTCTATTACTCATAATTACTTTAAGTTCAAATATAAGCTTATAAATCACCTATTTAGAGTGATGAAATAATTATACCTTACAAACCAGCCGAATTGGCAATATTGTATATGGGGATAAGTACAGAAGTCATAAGGACACCCACTCCGACACCGAGGAAGACGATCATGACAGGCTCAATGAGGCTTACCAGAGTATCGACTGCATTTAGAACCTCCTTCTGATAGAAATGAGCCATGGTTGCCAAGATTGACCCGAGTTCCCCCGACTCCTCCCCCACCTTGATCATTTGGACGAGGATGCCGGGAATTTCTTCATATTGGGACAAAGATTGAGAAAACGAACTACCGCCCTTTACCGCAAGTAGGCTCTCCTCAAGAATTTCCCTATAGATGTCGTTCCCCACGACAGCAGCAGTCACCTCAATAGCCTTAATCATAGGGATACCGGAGGCGATCATGGTATTCATGTTGTCCGCGATGATCGAGAGATAGAGTTTCTTGTAGAGAGTGCCTATATAAGGAAATTCTAATTTGAAATGTGCTAGAGCTCTTTTACCTTCGATTGTACGGGTGTAACGAAGAAGGAAGAAACCACCAACAACCAAAATCACAGGAATAATAAAGCCATAATTGACGAAGAAATCACTGACAGCGAAGACAATCCTAGTATAAAGAGGTATTACTTGACCGGATTCGATAATGATCAAACTTATCTTAGGGATAATGACCGTAAACATAAGCCCCATAACCACGATGAAAACAGTAACCACAAAAGCTGGATAGATCAGAGCATTTCTAGCTTTAGAAACTACTTCATAATTACGCTCGAGATAGTCGGCTAGATAATTAAAGGTCTCGTTCAGCTTACCAGTCTCTTCGCCAGACCTAACCATGTTGAAGTAGAAATCGGAGAAGATACTTGGATGCTTGGCGAGCGCCTTAGAAATATTGCTACCACCCTGAAGATCCTCCGTGACTTGGACAAGGCTATTTCTCAAAGTTACATTTTCCATCTCGGCCGAAAGAAGAGTGAACACCCTGAGAGCAGAGACTTGCGCTTCGAAAAGCGTGGCCATTTGTCTCGAGAGCATCACAATATCCTTGTGCGATACACCGGAACCAAACTGTATCTTAGACAACCACGACTCCTTCACCGCTGACTCTATTTCGGCGATTATAAGACCCCGCCTTTGTAGAGAACCGATAGCCACATCTACAGAAACCGCCTCGATTGAACCCGAGGTTTGTTTCCCAGAATTTTCGAGAGCTTTGTAATTAAAAAGCATTGGATTTAATTGAAAATTCTAAATTGAAAATTGAAAATTTTTTCATAACATGCGCTCCAAGGTCTTGGGGCTTGAGGAGAACTGGAAGGCATTCTCCGCAGTGATTTCCCCCTTCCTTACAAGCTCTGCCAAAGAACGGTTGAGGTCTATCATCCCGTCCCCAGAGCCAGTCTCGATGACAGAACTGATCTCGTGAGTACGCTTCTCACGGATCAAGTTCGCTGTTGCATTATTGTTTATCAGAAGCTCAAAGGCAGGAACAAGACCGCCAGAAATACGTGGGATGAGACGTTGTGAGAATATACCCAAGAGGCTGTTCGATATTTGTAGACGAATCTGCGACTGCTGGTCTGGAGGAAATGAGTCAATAATACGATCCACAGTCTGAGCCGCAGTGTTGGTGTGCAAAGTCGAGAGCACTAAGTGCCCTGTCTCTGCGGCAGTCACTGCAGTAGACATGGTTTCTGGATCACGCATTTCACCGATCATGACAATGTCAGCATCCTGGCGGAAAACACCGTGAAGGGCAGTGTGAAAGTTGGGTGTATCAATCTTCGTCTCGCGTTGGTCGATGATAGACTTCTTCGGTTCGAAGATATATTCGATGGGATCTTCAATAGTTATGATGTGCTCGAGCCGCTCGAGATTGATTGCCTCTATCATAGTCGCAAGAGTCGTCGATTTGCCCACACCAATCGGACCCACCACTAGGAAAAACCCTTGTTGCCGCTTAGCGAAAGTCCCCAGGATCGGTGGCAAATTTAATTCTTCGAAAGTTTTGACCCTAGTCGGCACAAGACGCATGGCTATGCTTATCCTGCCAAGTGATAGGAAGATATTGCAACGGAAACGAGCATCTGCTTTGTCCGCAGATGAGTCGCCGACATGACTATAGGCGAAGTTCACTTCTTTGAAATCATCGAACTCCTTCTTCTCATCTGGAGAGAGAAAAACAGATAGAAGACCCGCCATATCTTCCCGCGAGAGTTCAGGCATCTTGGCTAATGGCACCAGAAAACCGGAAACCCGAATAACCGGCTGTCTACCTTCAGAAAGGTGGAGGTCGGAAGCTCCCTCTTTAACCACGATGTCGACGAGCTCGCTTAAAATTTTTTCTTGTGGGGCAGACATATTATTATTTGTTTATACCTACTATTTCCCAGACTCTCTCGACCACTTCACTTGGAATGCTAGTTGCTTTGACAATGTAGCCCTTGATACCAAGAGACTTCGCCTTCTCTATCCTCTCTTGATCACTTTCGTTTGTAAGCATGATGACGGCTGATTCTGGGACGAGGTTCTCTTTGCGAATAAGCTCGAGTAGTTCAAGACCATCCATGCTTGGCATAATAATATCAAGGATTAGGATGTCAGGCTTGGCTCCATCACGTATCTTAGTGAGGGCTTCGTCAGAACCAACAGCCACATCTACAGTCGCGCCCTCCTGTTCAAATTTTTTCCGATACATATCGAGAAGAAACTTGTCATCATCTACTATGAGGACTGTACATTTTTTACTCATACTATCATTATAGCGTACTAATCTCCTCGAATGGAATAATTCTCTGGAAGGCCTTGAGAATAGCGTCCTCCTTCATCGAAAGCATGCCTTTGGCGCGCGCTACTTTGTAGAGCTCCACTTCTGTTGGATTTTTTAGAATAACTGCTTCGATAGTTTTATCCATCTCTAAGACTTCAGCCACGGCCACACGACCAGAAGTGCCATTGAGACACTCTGGAGTCGGCAAAATTTCATAAACTTCTTTGCCAAATGAGATTTTTTCCCTGAATTCGGGAGACAGATCCTCAAACTGTTTATCAATCATCAGTTTTATAGAATCCTCGACCGGAATAGGCTTGCCGCCATTTGGACAAAGTTTACGCACAAGTCGCTGAGCCATAGTTAAGACAAGTGTTGGAGCTATGAGGAAGGGATCGACACCCATATCTATCAGACGTGGGATAGCGCCGATGGCATTGTTGGTATGAAGAGTAGAGAAGACAAGGTGGCCAGTAAGAGCAGCTTGGATAGCGAGTTGCGCAGTCTCTTTGTCACGGATCTCCCCTACCATGATGATATCTGGGTCCTGGCGGAGAGTAGTACGTAGACCAGTAGCGAAGGTGTAATCTATCTCCGGGTGGATTTGTGATTGTGAGACGCCGTCCATGCTGTACTCTACAGGATCTTCTAGCGAGAGAACGTTTTTGTGATCCTTATCAACTTCGTTGAGCATGGCGTAGAGTGTAGTCGACTTACCAGAACCTGTAGGACCGGTGATAAGGATGAGGCCGTATGGGCGTTCTAGTGCGGCTCTCATCAACTTCAGGTTGTTTGGCGAGAAACCCATATCATCGAGACTTCTTAGGCCTTGAGACTGATCCAAGATTCTCATCACCACCTTCTCGCCATAATAAGTTGGGAAAGTGGAGA
>JBAQWR010000003.1:0-18268 GCA_049299015.1 Minisyncoccia bacterium
GACTTCATGCTCGTACCAGCTCTTTCTGGGGTGAGCTTCGAGGAATTACCACAGACTGAGGCGGCTGACGGTAGTACCACTATGAACATAAGAGGGAATCTAAATGCAGTAACGTTCAAGACAAGCGAACTCTCAAATCATCTTGCGCGTGAGAAAGTTTCCATCTTGCCGACAGAATCAGTGGAACTTGTGGGGCTTGAATCTCTCGAACTTGCCTTCGATGGGGGCTCTCTTGAAGATCTTCTGACATCTAATGAGATCTCCTTCTCTGTAACTGGAGATGCAGTGGCAATCTGGCGCACAGATGAGGTTGCATTGAAGGCGGACCTTGCAGGTCGAGGTAGAGAGGAAGTGAATTCAGTTCTGAATAATTACCCAACAATTATTTCTGCCACCGCGACCATCAGACCTTTCTGGAAAAGTTCTTTCCCAAGCGAAAGTAGTAAGATAAGTACCAAGAAACTCCAGACCCAATAGCATGACCCAAGGAAAAAATCCCAGCCTCGAAAGAACAGGAACGGTAGTTGAATCCCTTCCGAACATCATGTTCCGCGTCCAGCTCGACCAGACTTCTAATGGTAATGGAGAACAAGAAGAAAATAGTGAAATTCTGGCCTATTTGGCAGGTAAAATGCGCCTACATAGAATTAGAGTTTTGGTAGGAGACAAGGTTCTCCTCGAACTTGAGCCTTATGGTGGTAAGGCCAGGATAATCAAGCGCTTATAGGACTTATGCTAGACAAGAAAAGCCACTTGGGTTAGAATGCAACTTCCTTATGAAAGTTAAGGCCGCGGTCAGGAAAATGTGTGCAAAATGCAAGATAGTCCGCAGAAAGGGCTATGTTTACGTAATTTGCAAAGCTAATCCACGACATAAACAACGACAAGGTTAGATGAGAATACTTGGTATTACGATCCCAGAGGAAAAGCGTCTTGAAATTGGTCTCACGACCCTTTTTGGCGTTGGACGTTCTCGCGCCAGATCCATCCTCAATCAGGCTGGCGTGCCTCTAGGTATCAAGTCGAAAGAGGTAAGTATTGATCAAGAAAATAAGATTAGATTGGTTATAGAAAGTTTAACTCTCGAAGGAGATCTCAAGCGAGAGGTAGTGGGCAATATCAAACGACTCAAGGATATCAAGACATATCGAGGGGTCCGCCATATGCGCAGTCTCCCTGTGCGAGGGCAGCGTACCAAGACCAACGCTCGCACCAAGCGAGGTGCTCGCAAGACCATGGGTACAGGTAGAAAAATAGCGGAAAAGAAATAAAATGGGAAAGAAAAAAATAGCCAAAGTAGATGACGTTAAAGTAGAGGAAAAGAAAACAGAGGGAGAAACCTCGACTGAGGCTCTCAGTGCACCCATTGCCAAAGGCAAGAAGCATTTTGACTCCGGTGTTCTCTACGTAGAATCTACTTACAACAATACCAAGCTCACGCTTACTGATAGCAAACACAATACCTTGGCCTGGTCTTCCAGCGGTAGTCTAGGGTTCAAAGGGGCTAAGAAGGGGACACCTTTTGCCGCCGCTAAGGTGGGTGAGACTCTGGCTCTCAAGGGTCAAGCCCTAGGTATGAAGGAGGTGGCAGTAGTGGTCAAGGGCGTGGGCTCTGGCCGCGAGTCAGCCATCAGAGGTTTTATCTCCAAAGGGATTAATCTCACTACTATCCAAGACAAGACAGCCGTGCCTCACAATGGCCCTAAACCACCTAAGCCTAGGAGAACATAGTAAACACGTATGAAAATAGGACCTAAATACAAAATAGCTAGACGCCTTGGTGCCCCCATCTTTGAGAAAACTCAAACTCCTAAGTACGCACTCTCACTGGCTCGCAAGGAGCGCAGTGGTGGTAAGGGTCGCAATAAGCCTAAATCAGAATTCGGTCTCGGGCTCATCGAGAAACAGAAAGCTCGCTTCACCTACGGTCTTGGTGAGAAGCAGTTCAGAAACTACGTCGACAAAGCACTTCACTCCGAGGCTCCGATCCAAGCACTCTTCATCCTTCTCGAAAGACGCCTCGACAATGTCCTCTTCCGTGCTGGTCTTGCCAAGACCCGCGCGCAAGCTCGTCAGGCCGCAAGTCATGGACACATCATGCTCAATGGCAAGAGGGTGACGGTCCCATCGATCCTTCTCTCCGAGAAAGATACTGTAAGCATTCGTCCAAACTCCGCCGCAAGTCCTCTCTTCTCAGAATTGACGGAAAAGATGAAAACTGTGTCCGCTCCAGCTTGGCTCAAGATCGACCCAGCCGGCAAACAGGTGGTCGTAGAGGGGCAACCAGTCTACATTCCTCAAGAGCATGTCTTCGATCTCGGAGTGGCGGTTGAATTCTATAATAGATAGTGTTATAATTAGAACTTAATTTTTATATTTTATGGCTGACTACACAATACTTTTGCCTTCTAAACCAAGGGTGATATCAGAAGAAGGGGATAGCGGTGTCTACGAGATCGAAGGTCTCTACCCTGGCTACGGTCATACCCTAGGCAATAGTCTTCGTCGTATCATCCTCTCCTCTCTACCGGGCGTGGCTATTACCTCGGTCAAGATTACGGGTGTCAACCACGAGTTCTCCGTCATGGAGGGCGTGAAGGAAGATGTTGTCACTATCCTACTCAATCTCAAGAAGGTTCGCATGCGCTTTACCACCGATGAGCCTCAGACTCTGTCTCTCAAGGTGAAGGGTGAGAAAGTTGTTACAGCCTCTGATCTTGAGGTACCTGGTCAGGTCGAAATTCTCACCCCAGATGAGATTATCGCTACATTGACCTCGAAAAATACTGTACTCGAAATGGAAATCAAGGCCGAAAAGGGCCTTGGTTTTATGCCTAAGGAAATGATCGACAAATCTCGTGTAGACATAGGCACCATCGCTCTCGATGGTATTTTCACTCCCATTCGTCGTGTAAGTTACGAAGTAGAGAATATGCGCGTTGGAGATAGGACCGATTTCAATAAATTGAGAATATCTATAGAGACAGACGGCACAGTCTCTCCCACGGTAGCTCTCTCTTCTGCTATCGAGACTATGATCAACCAACTCAAGGCCATCGTCGGATTCAAAGAGGATGAGCCAGTGATCCAAGAGAAAGGAGTTTCCGAAGACGAACCTTCCGCTTCCAAATCAGAAGTTGATCCAGAGGTCTTGAAGACTCGAGTGGAGTCTCTAGGTATCTCTATTCGTACCAGCCACGCTCTTTCCCTTGCCAATATTCGCACTGTCGGTGGTCTTGCTCGCAAGAAAGAGAAGGACCTCCTAGAGATCGATGGTCTTGGAGCCAAGGGTATTCAAGAGATCAAGAAGGCTCTTGGAGAATTCGGCATTACTCTTAAATAACCCATGCGACATCACAATGCGAACAGGAAGTTTGGCAGGGAAAAGGATCAGAGGAAAGCTCTGATGAAATCCCTTGCGTACTCGCTTGTGCTGAAGGGTAAGATTAAAACCACAGAACCGAAGGCCAAAGAACTCCGTCCGTATATCGAAAAGCTCGTTACCTTGGGCAAGAAACAGACCATCGCTTCTCGTCGTCTTCTCGAAAGTCGGGTTGGTGCTGGTGCCGCCAAGAAGATTGCAGGACCGCTCTCCGCAGAGTATAAAGAGAGGGCCGGAGGCTACACACGGATCACCAAGCTTGCCCCGCGTGTCTCCGATGGAAGCAAGATGGCTATCATCGAATTTGTAAAATGAAAACTTATACTATAGATGCTAAAGGTAGGGTGCCAGGACGAATAGCTACAGAAGTGGCGGTGATTCTCATGGGTAAGGATAGGACAGATTTCGCTAGGAACAAGATTCCTGATGTTTCTGTCGAAGTCACTTCGGCTTCTGGTATGTCTCTCAGTGCCAAGAAATTGAAAGACAAGATGTATACTCATCACTCCGGTTTCCCAGGCAGTCTCACAAGGCTTTCACAAGAACATGTGCTCAAGACCAAAGGGGCCAAAGAAGTGCTCCGCCGTGCCGTCTATGGTATGTTGCCGAAGAATAAACTGCGTCCCCAGATGATGAAGAATTTGAAAATCCATGACTGAAAATAGATATATAGAAACAGTGGGCAGAAGGAAGACCTCGGTAGCTCGAGTGCGTATTACTCCTGCTTCCAAATCCTCGGTTTCCGTAAATGATAAAGACTTCGAAACATATTTTCCTACTATTACACTTAGGAATACCGTCCTCTCTGTTTTCAAGGATACAGAAGACAAATTTCTCGTGACAGCCAAGCTCAATGGAGGCGGTATCTCCTCACAAGCCGATGCTCTTCGACACGGTATCGCTCGAGCGCTTATTGTGCATGAACCAGGACTTCGCACTAAACTCAAGGTCAAAGGATTCCTTAAGCGTGATCCCCGTGCCAAAGAACGCCGCAAATTCGGCCTCAAGAAAGCCCGAAAGGCACCACAGTGGTCCAAACGATAATACAAAACAGACCGAGAGGTCTGTTTTTGTTTGGTCCACTAGATAAACGAAAAGCCCGTTGATGTTATCTAGGGGCTTATGGGAAGTATCATCATCGGGATTGCGAGGAGTATCACTCCGATCATAAAAACTACTACCGATGTCTTTTCATACTCCGTTTCGATCCAGATTGCGATACCAATGGCTATGAGTACAATACCGGCGAACCACATCAGAGCAAGGTTCATAACAATCCTCCTTTTGCTACTGTACACCCAAATAGCACTTTTGTCAAATTATTAAAATACGAAAAACCGCCGATCGTAGCTGGCGGTTTTTCCGCTGCCGCGATTGGCGGTTATGCCAACTTGAGTCTGTCATCGGACTGCTGTTCGGCCGATCTCGATGAAGGTCTTGTAGCTGCCGCCTTCATTCGAAGTAGTTCGGCAAAAAGCTTCTCGGGGTCATGGTTGACTGAATTGTTACCAAGAACCCCCGCCAAAGTGACGGTTCCGTCCGTGATGTCTTTGAGAGCAGTCGATCCAGAAATCTCGAAGATGAATGATTCGCCTGGTTCGCGATGCACAGGACTGAACGTGTCAACCTGTCTTACTTCGCGAATCCCGCCGTCCGCTGTCCTGATCCTCGTTATAGATACTCGCATGTACACCCCCTAGATAGGGTAACACCCTTGTAATTTTAAATACAGTTATTTTAATTTTCTCACGAAAAAACCGCCGATCGTAGCTGGCGGAATTTCCGCCGCCACGATGGCGGTCTGTACTGTGGCCCTTTGATACGATCTCAAGGTCTGTGAAAATTATTACATGGTCGGAATCATCATGATCATGATTCCGATGGCAACCAATGCCAGGCCGGTCTTTTCCCGGTTGCCTAACCAGCCAATAAAGAATCCTACAATGCTGACCCAGAACCCGATTGTGGTGACGTGTTCCATCTCAACTTACCTCCTGGAAATTTGCCTTTTGTTATCATACACCCAAATGTATCTCTTGTCAAGTTAAGGCCTTGATTTAGAGAGCTAAAATCAGTATTGTATAGAGCCATGAAGGACGAAGATAATGAAATAGTACCAGACCCCGAACCAGAGCAAGCTCGGTACGGGGCAGGAGATCTTGATGATTCGGTAGTAGCTGAAGAGCACGCCCAAGAATCAGTCTCTAAGCTCAAAGGCAAGCTCAAGGAGGCCGAAGCCAAGGCCAAAGAGTATCTAGATGGTTGGCAGAGGAGTCAGGCGGATTTTGTTAATATCCGTAAGCGAGATGAGGAGGCCAAGGTGGAGTTTCTGAAGTTTGCCAAAGCAGATATTATAATTCAACTCCTACCTGTGCTCGACAGCTTAAGCCTCTCTGATTCTCACGGGGAAGTTATATACAAACAGCTCATGCAGATTCTTAAACAGAATGGTTTAGAAGAATTAGATCCGATGGGCGAGACTTTCGATCCGAAGATGCATGAGGCGATCGGTGTCATCAAGACAGAAAAACAGGAAGACGATCACAAAATTCTTGAAGTTGTGCAGAAAGGATATATACTATCAGGGAAAATTATTAGACCCGCTAAAGTAAAAATAGGACAAAACCATGGCTAAAATAATTGGCATCGATCTAGGTACCACCAACTCGGCAGTAGCTGTTATGGAAGCAGGCAGCCCTAAAATTATCGAGAATGCAGAAGGTGTCCGCACCACGCCCTCTATTGTAGCTGTCACCAAAACTGGCGATCGTTTAGTGGGCCTTCTCGCCAAGCGTCAGGCTGTGACGAATCCGAAAAATACGGTCTTCGGTATCAAGCGCTTCATCGGCCATACCTTCGCTGACCCAGCTGTACAGAAAGATAAGACCACTGTGCCTTACGAGATCAAGAACGGCCCTACCGGTGGAGTATTGGTAAACATGAGCGAGAAGGATTACAGACCTGAAGAAATCTCCGCCATGATCCTTCAGAAGCTAAAGAGCGACGCCGAGGCCAAACTGGGGGAGAAGATTACCGAGGCTATCATCACTGTACCTGCTTACTTCAACGATTCGCAACGTCAGGCTACCAAGGACGCTGGCCAGATTGCTGGGCTCGACGTCAAGCGCATCATCAACGAACCGACCGCCGCCGCTCTGGCCTACGGATTTAATAAAAAGAAGAATGAGAAGATCGCCGTCTTCGACTTCGGTGGCGGTACTTTCGACGTCTCGATACTTGAGGTGGGCGATGATGTAGTGGAGGTGAAGTCGACCGACGGAGATTCTCACTTAGGAGGCAAGGATATCGACCAGAAAGTACTCAACTATATTGCAGAGGAGTACAAGAAGGAGTCCGGTATCGATGTCAGATCCGATGCTCTCGCTCTCCAGCGCCTCGACGAAGCCGCCGAGAAGGCCAAGATCGAACTCTCGACTGCCACTGAAACCGAGATCAACATACCCTTCGTCACATCCGATGCTTCTGGTCCAAAACATTTGTTACTGAAACTCTCCAGAGCCAAGCTCGAAGAACTTTCTCGAGAATTTGTAGATCGTGCTATGGAGATTACTAAGCGCGCCATGGAGGCCTCTCCATTTAAGGTTGCAGATTTACAAGAGGTAATCCTAGTGGGAGGCCAGACACGTATGCCGGCGATCGAAGATGCGGTAAAAAAGTTTTTCGGCAAGGAACCGAACAAGTCTATCAATCCAGATGAAGTAGTGGCGCTCGGTGCTGCTATACAGGGCGGAATCTTGGCTGGGGATGTCAAAGATATATTGCTCCTCGACGTCATTCCTCTCTCACTCGGTATCGAGACTATGGGCGGAGTAGGTACCAAACTTATTGAGAAGAATACCACCATACCTTCGGCCAAGTCACAAACCTTCTCCACAGCCGCCGACAATCAAACTTCTGTCGAGATTCACATTGTCCAAGGTGAACGCGCTATGGCTTCTGATAACAAATCCCTCGGGCGCTTTATCCTAGACGGCATACCACCTTCACCACGAGGTGTGCCTCAAGTCGAAGTGACATTCGACGTCGATGCCAATGGAATCTTGAATGTGAAGGCCAAGGACAAAGCTACTAGCAAAGAACAGTCTATTAGGATAGAAGCGAGCTCCGGTTTGTCGAAAGAAGAGATAGATAAAATGCAGAAGGATGCAGAAGCCAATGCCGCCGAAGATGAGAAGAAGAAAGGTCTGGTGGAGGCCAAGAATCTAGCCGAACAACTCATCTACACCGCCGAAAAGGCTCTGAAAGATGCACCCACTATTCCAGACGATATTAAACTCGGCGTGAATGGCAAAATTGATGCGCTGAAGAAGGAAAAGGATAGTGGCACTCTAGATTCGATCAAGTCTGCTACAGAAGGACTCTCGACCGAGATGCAAAAGATAGGGGAGTATATGTCGAAAAATCCACCAACAACCGATAACTCACAACCGACAGCTAATCCGGATGTAAAGGATGCTGAAGTTAAAGAAGAGAAGAAAGACGAAGAGAATAAATGAAAGATTATTATAAAATCTTAGGGGTAAACAAAGACGCGTCAGAGGAGGAGATAAAGAAGGCCTTTCGCAAACTTGCACATGCGCATCATCCGGACAAATCTGGTGGCGATGAGGCGAAGTTCAAAGAAGCGAGTGAGGCTTACTCTGTGCTATCAGACAAGAAGAAGCGAGCGCAATACGACTCGTTTGGCTCTGCAGGCGCCGGAGGTTTCCAAGGCGGAGCAGGGTTCGACCCGTCTGGATTTGGCTTTGATTTCTCTGGATTCCAGAATGCAGGATTTGATACAGGGGATTTGTCGGACATTCTCTCGAGTATTTTCGGCGGTCGTCGTGTCAGACGTGGGCGTGATATTGCAGTAGATATCGAACTCTCATTTCAAGAATCTATTTTCGGTGCGGAGAGGAAGGTGGTCGTCAATTCAAAATTTGTGAAGCAGAAAGAAGTTTCTATAAACATTCCACCGGGCATTGATGATGGCCAGATGGTGCGACTCTCGGGCATGGGCGAGACTCTGGAGGGTGGAGTGCCAGGAGACTTGTATGTCAAAGTGCATGTGAGAAAACACCCGTATTTGCGCAAGGAGGGATACAACTTGATTATGGATTTGGAGACGAAGCTCTCCGAAGCTCTTTTAGGAGCAGAAAAAACAATCCCCACTCTCGACGGCGAGGTTACTCTCAAGGTTCCAGCTGGTACCAAACACGGCACTATACTGCGCGTGAAGGGTAAGGGCGTGCCGATGGGTCAAGGCAAACGTGGTGATCTCTATATCCGTATCTCGGTCCAAATACCAGACAAACTTTCTAAAGAAGCCCGAAAAGCAGTTGAGGAGTTGAAGAAACTGGGGTTATAATACATTGATGCATAAAACTGACGGGAAGGGTGTGACAGAAATCCCTGCCACACCTTTTGCATTTATTTGGTTTGCGATCAAGCCGTACAAGAAATGGTTTTTCTTGGCAGTCTTATTTGTCTCACTCTCCGATTTGTTCGGAGGTTTACAATCATATACTTTTAAGGGGTTTGTCGACTCAGCTAATTTTTATACATCCGGCGGTGGTTCGATCCGTATCGTCTTTTTATGGGTACTAATCTATCCGATTCTTATTCTTCTTGCCGCGGTAGCAATCCGAGCAACTGGTTTTATGTTGAATTATCTGACCGTATATACTCGTACTAGATCACTCAAGATTCTTTTCGAGTACCTCTCTCTTCATAGTCAGTCCTATTTCAATGATCGATTTTCTGGGGCATTGAGTGAAAAAGCCAACACAGTTGCTCAAAACGCATCCCGTCTTCTAGATCAATTTATCTGGAATATCCTGAGTCTTTTTACTGATTTCCTTGTAACTACTGTCATCATTTTCTTCGTAAATAAGACGATCGCTTTGGCGTTTGTATGTGGTTTTGCAATACTCATTCCGATCAACTGGTTGCTGACTCGTAGTCAGGCCAACCTTTCGGCTCAAAGAGCAGAGTTAATAGCAAAATTACGAGGTCAAGTAATTGATGTAGTCACGAATATTACTGCTGTGCAACAATACGCACGCCGTTTCTATGAGATTATTCGCCTGGACAAATCTGTTATTGAGTATAGAGAAGCTGATTTAAAACGTAATAATTATAGAGAGTGGGTTCTGGCTATAAATAATATTCTAGTCGGCACATTTATAGGAGTAATTATTTTATGGGGTTTTTGGGTATGGTCAAAGGGAGGTATGACCATAGGCGCTTTAGTCATGATAGTCGCTCTGACTCGTGGATTTATGCGTGACTTAACTCACGTCGGGCAGAATCTTAATAATATTATGGAGGCCTATGGTGAAATGCAGAATGGTTTGAAAGAGATTGTGAGACCACATGACATTATTGATAAACCAAACGCCAGGAAGCTTGTTATAGAAACTGGGGAAGTTACTTTCGGAGACGCCATGTTCGCTTACGATAAAGACCCAAGAAATATATTTGAGAAACTTTCTTTCACTGTCAAAGGGGGAGAAAAGGTCGGTATTGTTGGAGGTAGCGGTGCGGGCAAGACTACTTTGATGAAATTACTTTTGCGTCAGCATGATCTTGTTGGTGGGGGTATTAGTATTGATGAACAGGATATCAGAGAAGTTACTCAAGAAAGTCTGCGTGAAAGTATCTCGGTGGTACCGCAAGAGCCGATGCTATTCCATCGCACTATTCGCGAAAATATCATGTATGGCAAGTTAGACGCTAGTGATTACGAGATGATAGAAGTGGCCAAGAAAGCTCAAGCTCATGATTTCATCGAACAGCTTCCACAGAAATATGATTCGCTAGTGGGGGAGCGTGGGGTCAAACTCTCTGTCGGACAACGTCAGCGCATCGCTATCGCTCGAGCTTTTCTCAAGAATGCTCCAATTCTCATACTCGATGAGGCCACAAGCGCTTTAGATAGCGAGAGTGAAGTAGCGGTACAGAAAGCCCTTCAAGCTCTGATGGAAGGCAAAACCGTATTTGCTATCGCTCACAGACTCTCTACTCTGCGTGACATGGATAGAATTCTAGTATTTAAAGACGGACGAATAGTAGAAGATGGTAAGCATCGAGCACTTATAAAGAATAAAGACGGTGTATACGCCTCATTCTGGTCCCACCAAGCCGGCGGATTTATCAAAGAAGATTAAATATTTTGGGTTATAATTGACCAAATGAAACTCCTTGATTTTGGGAAAAAGCTTGGCGCTCTAGGTGCTGTGGTTACTGTAATCGAGGGGTCAAATCAACTCTTCGACTATGTCCTATACCCAACCGTTATTTTGTGGTTAGGCACTATAAAGGGTGGCATAGCTATGACCGTGCTCGCTCTAGTCATGAATTACATAATAGTCGTCTGGTATAACAGGACTCAACATGACTGGTTTGGTCTAGAATGGCTGCGTCTTCAAGAGACTATCGAGGCTCAAACATTTTTCGGTAAAATTTTGCGAAAACTTCTTTATATAGGTCGTTGGCCAGCATATATAGGTATTAGTATCTATGATCCGGCCTATGGCTTCATCTTTTTACGAGGGAGAAAAAGTGAGGGAATTAATTTGAATCGCGCCGACTGGTTTTGGTTTATCGTAAGTAACTTAATAGGTAATCTAGTTTGGATTTTAATAATCTCTGGAGCAATCGAGACCATCAAGCATTTATTTATCTAGTTTGGATGTTATACTTTTAATGTATGAAAGATTCCACAGACAAAGTGACAAAAGTTCTTTTTATATTAATCTCAGCCCTCATTATCGCGGCCATAGTAAACAATCTTTATACTTTTTATTTTCAGAAAGATTATGATTTTACCGTAGAGGCTTCATGTGATCCTGTAGAGCAGGCGTGCTTTATAAGGGACTGTAGTGACGGAGAGTGTCCTCCAAATGAGCTCGAGCGCTATCGAGTTTTTGCCCTCAATGCAAATGATTTCCAAAAATGTTCTGATGACTCATGTATCGTAGAGTGCTCCTTAGGCCAAATAGATTGCGAAGAAATCTTATGTGATGAGTCTGGTGGGGATGTCTGCACTACAGCTTCTCCAGAATGACAATGGAAAATCAGATAGAAGATCTAGTCTCGAATAGAGACAAGTTTAATGAGTTTGTCTACACTCCACTAGCACAAGCTGTAGAAGAATTAAAAAATAGATGGCCAGACTCTAACTTAGAAAAGGCAGTGACTGATTATCTCCATGGTGACATACCATCTATCTTCAAAAATGGCTCTAGACTAGTCATATTCAGGCATTTATGTACGGCAAACTATGAACTCCATAGATTTATAAGTATTGCCGATGCCTACGAAATGGCGCCCATTTTTCATGAATACCATAAAGATAAATTTACTTCTAATAATCCTACTAAGTATCATCTAGGTAAATTGAGCTTTCACTTAGGCTATGGAAAGGACGGTACCCATAGAGTCAAAAAAGAAAATATTATTGATTTTAATACCGCGAATGGTAAACCAATTTCCTCAATAAAGACTCATTGGGGCCAGCGACTCGTGGATTTCCATCGGGAACTCTTCCTCTCAAAATATCCTCAATTTACAGATGAGGATGTCTTTTTTGACTCTTCTGAATGGTTCCATAGAAATGGTGGTTCAGCCAAGGAATACTATAAAATCTTCCTGGCACTTTTTATGAGACACGGGATCTTGTTTGAGAATTTTGTAATAGAAGATGATCAAGAATTAACTTTCACTAAAGAATATTTTCTCCCAGCCTTTTTTGATGTCTGGAAAAGATTTGGTAAAAAACCTTTGATCGTAGCTCTTGAACCAACCGATATAGAAGGTAGTAATTTTTGGACGTGTTATCATCCCCATCTTCTTAACCATGTACAAGCTAAGTTAAAGACAACCCCAGCAGTTAATGGGTTATAATTAGGATATGGATATTAATACCTGTTTTGAGACGACAAAAGCTTACCATACAATAGCCTACTATTCACATCTGGTCCCAGTGTCTATTGCTCTACTACTAGGGTTATTTGTTCTATTTAAGTCCAGATTTTCTTTTCTATCTAAGGTCTTCTTCATGTTTGTACTGGGGTTCTGTCTTTGGCTTGTGGGCGATGTCATAATTTGGACAAATAGCGATTATTATTTAATAACTGCCCTCTGGGCACCTCTAGACTATATAAATATCCTCTTTTATCTTCTGGCGGCTTATTTTTTCTCAGTGTTGATCAGGGGTGGTGATATTGCTAACTGGCAAAAGATGGTATTGTTTGCCGTCTCTCTTCCAGCTTGGTGGCTCACTGCTACTGGGCAGTCTATCGTGGATTTCTACCAACCATGGTGTGAGGCTACAAACAATGATTGGCTCACTCAATATAAATTGATTGTAGAGCTATTAGTATTAGCGTTTATCATGTTTTCAGCCATGTTCGCTTTCTTCAAATCTGATAGGGCTAGACGCAGGCAGATTGCTCTTGTTGGCGTTGCCCTCGTACTTTTCTTGGCGATATTTGCTTCCACAGAATATATTTCAAGTGTTACGGGTATCTATGAGATAAACCTCTACAGCCTCTTTATCCTACCGATCTTTCTGGCAATGATTATTTTCTCTATCACCAATTTGAAAATCTTTGCCTTCCGAACTTTCGGGACCCAATTACTTATCTACGTACTGCTTATTATGGTTGGTTCCCAATTCTTTTTGCTTCAAGATGCGACGTACAGAGTACTCACCTTAGTTACTTTCGTACTCTCTCTATTTCTTGGTATTGTTCTCGTCCGTAACGTGCGCAAGGAGGAGCAGTTGTCTCTGGCGCTTGAGATATCTAACGAGGGGCAGGCGCAACTTATACACTTCATCAATCATCAGATTAAAGGCTATCTTGGCAAAGCACGCATCATCTTCTCCGAGCTACTCACTGAACCAGAATACGGCCCTGTCACAGCACCAGCGAAAGAGTATCTGGAGAAAGGCGAATCGTTTGTTAAAGAAGGGGTGGATTTCGTCCAGCAGATTCTTAGAGCTTCAGATATCGAGAAGGGGACATTTACTTATGACATGAAGCCACTTGATATAGGGGAGATTGTCGCCAAAGAAGCCGAAGATAAGAAGGCTATGGCTAGAGACAAGGGGCTCAAATATGAGGTGGAGATCAGAGATGGAGACTATCGCACCAAAGCCGATGCCAATCAGATTAGAGAGGCAATAAGGAATCTCATAGATAATGCCATCAACTACACACCGAAGGGCTCTGTTAAATTACTCTTGGCCAGAAAAAATAATAATATTTTATTAACGATCGATGACACAGGTGTCGGGATCTCTGACGAACTCAAGCCCAAACTCTTTACCAAAGGGGGACGAGATAAGGATTCTCTCAAGATTAACGTCAACTCAACCGGCTTCGGTCTCTCCATCGTCAAAAGCATCGTCGATGCCCACAAGGGCCGCGTCTGGGCCGACTCCGCCGGCCCCAACCGCGGCTCCACATTCTACATGGAGTTACCAGTAACCTAAACTAGTTAGCTACCCACCCCACAACCCTCTATGCCCTTATTCGCGCGAATTAGAGAATGTGGGAGGAGATGACAGATTAAATTTTGCGATGTATCATTAATCTTTAATGAAGCCGTATCTTACGCCTAATCCGACATTAGCCTTTGTGATCGAATGGGGGGTACTTATAATCTCTATTCTTCTCGTTTTTTCTCCTTTTATATATCTCGGTATTAGAAAGTGGAAGCGTCACCTCCTGATCAATTGGAAGCAGGTTATAGGTGCTTATTTATCATCTTTTGCTATATATTTTGTTTGGGAATGGGTGATATTAGATAAATTAGATCAGTTCATAAGTAATAATTATATAAATGCTGGCTGGCTACAGAATGCCTTTTTCGATCCTGGTTTTAGAATGATTTTTGTTGTTGTAATAACTTGGCCGTTATTAGTATTCTATTGTTCTAAGCTGGTGACTAGAGAGAGGTTTACACTTTTAAATTTTATTACTTCTTTTATAATATCAATCCTATTATTTTGCGGGCTTGTAGTTTTACTGTTTTATGCAATGGCAGCAGCGTTAGGTTATGCAGGTAGCCATTATTTTTAATAAATTTTAATAACTTGATGAAAAACATTAATTGGATATTGATTGTCGGATTTCTTATTTTTCCTTTAAATCTTAACGCCCAAGAAGTTGAGCTCGAGCCTATCATTATCGTTCCTGGAATTATGGGTTCTTGGAATTGGGAAGTAATGCTTCAAAGAAGTGACGCTGGGAACTGGGACTTTTTTCCTATAGACCATAGTTGGGACAACATGATTAATGCCTTAGAAGATGCTGGATATGAAAGGGGGGTTAATCTTTTTATCTCTTTCTATGACTGGAGGCAGAGTAATATTAATTCTGCTACAGACTTTCTTATCCCAACTATAGACCAAGCTATAGCTAATTCTCCGACTGGCAAGGTAGATATTATCGCTCATAGTATGGGTGGGCTTGTAGTTCGCAGGTATATACAGAGCGATGATTATAGAGATGACGTTGATCAACTCATCATGTTGGGTACTCCAAATTATGGTTCTTCTGACGTCTATGCTTTGTGGGAGGGAGGGGAAGTTCCGATTAATTGGGATAATATAACCGAGAGTTTGACCAGATTTTATCTCTGGTACATGACTACTGCCACTAGCCAGACTGCTGATAATTACGACACCGTCCACACATTTATTCCTTCAGTTAGGGAAATGCTTCCTGTTTATGATTTTCTTACGGATTTAGATGGTAGTAAATCGTATTCTAGTTTAATCGAAGCGCAAAACCCTTTTCTAGATAATTTGAATCTTCCTGAGAATATGCAAAATCTTTTAGGATTAGGATACATTACCGTGATAGCAGGTGAGGGGGAAAGTACCGTTGGAAGTATTCCAGTAGTAGCCCAGACCTCTTCAGATCCAAAACTCTGGAAAGATGGTATTCCTAGTCCATTTCCTCCAGAACGTAACGTTGTCGATGGAGACAACAGAGTACTGCTTTCAAGCGCTTTTTTGAATGAATCCGATCTTTTACCATCGCAGCAGGCGCATAACTTGTTAGAGAAATTTTTTGCATTCTTTTCTCCAAAAGTACATGCTGCTTACGAGGGTGGAAATACGGACACTTTTCTAAAACAAAAAGAGATTAACTCCAAACACGGAGACCTTCCTACAACTGCCATCCCCGAAGTGTTCACCGCTCTTTCCCTCGGTAGTCCTGTGGGCGATTTTCCTATACCACCCGAGCCAGACAACATAACCTCTTTTTGGTTTGCTTCACCTGTGGCTGTCAAAATTACTGACCCACAAGGTAGAGTACTAACAAGGGATTCGAATACGATACCCGGCGCTGTGTATACGGGCGAGACTGATCCCAATGGAGTAAAGATGGTCATAATTCCAGACGGTCTTATTGGCCAATACAAGATTGAACTTATCGGTACAGCTAACGGTGAGTATCATATGGCGGTGGCCAGTTTTGCTGACGAGGGCGACAATATAGTAACAGCTGAAAAAGGGGTCAAAGAAGGAGAGAAAATATCCTATACTGCAGATGTAAATCAGATAGGTGCCAATATTAATTTGAGTGCTCCAGTTATAACCGAGCCACCTACATCAGATACAGCCATCGATTCTCTAAACAAACTCATAGTAGATGTTAAAAAATATTATGACGAAGGGAAGATCAAGGATAAAAGTTTGTATCAGTCACTACAAGGTGATCTCAAGATTGTACTAGCAGCTCTGAAGGAAGCCGAAGTTACTAGGCCGATCGGACAGAAGTTGCCTAAACTTCACGAACTTAAAGTCTCTCTAGCCAAGAAGTTGGCCGTAGCTACTCTCCGGTCATTTATCTCGAAGGTGGAATCGCCAACCAATAAACGTAAGCTCGATTCCTCTGCCGCTATAGATATGTCTAGCAAGGCCAAGGTGATTATTACTAAGATCAACAACTAAACTCCAACCGTTTAAAATTTTTCTTGTCTTATATGTGGACATATTCGTGAGAATAAGAGAATAGATGTATGATAAAAGTATGAAGGAAAAGGAATTAGAAAAGATTTTTAAAGCACTGGCTAACAGGAGAAGGTTAGCAATACTAACTCTTCTAAAGAAAAAGAAACAGGCCAATGTCGGAGAGATAGCCGAAGCAATTAAGCTATCTTTCAAATCGACCTCTAGACACTTAAGTGTTCTGGTATCATCTGGCATTCTTGATAGAGAACAAAGTAGTTTATACTCGGTCTACTCATTTTCCGCAGAGCAAAGTGAAATATTAAGAAAGATTTTGAATGTGATCTAAATCATCCCATATGGACATATTCGTGAGAATAAGGGCATAGAGAGGGGATGGGGTGGTTTGTGGGCGACTGAAGTTCAAAAAGGCTTTTAAAACTGGTATGATATTGGCTATGTCAGACAAGAAAATACTGCTTTCGGGCATACAGCCGACAGGCGCGCCTCATATTGGTAACTATTTCGGTGCCATGAAGCAATTTGTCGAGCTTCAGGATTCTTACAATAATCATATTTTTATCGCGGATTTCCACGCTCTTACTACTGTAAAAAACAAAGAAGAACTTGAGAAAAATACTACAGGCGTACTCCTCGATTATTTGGCCATCGGTCTAGATCCGAAGAAAACTGTAATTTATAAACAGTCCGATATACCAGAAGTCACAGAACTCGCGTGGATATTTAATTGTCTTACCACTATGCCGTATCTTGAGAGGGCAGTTGCTTATAAAGACGCTATGGCTAATGGTAAAGAATCTAGTGTTGGGTTGTTCGATTATCCCGTTCTTATGGCAGCAGATATCCTTATCCAAGATGCTGATACAGTACCGGTGGGACAAGATCAGAAGCAGCATGTAGAGATTGCTCGTGATACAGCGCAGAAGTTCAATAATACTTTCGGAGAAACATTCAAATTACCGGAGCCGCTTATTCTAGAAAACGTTGCGACTGTTCCTGGTACTGATGGGCGGAAGATGTCTAAGAGTTATGGCAACACTATACCGCTCTTTGGTACGGACGAAGAGATTGAGAAAGCAGTGATGGGTATCGTGACGGATTCCGGTACTGATGTGCCGGAAAATGTTTATGCCATCCACTCGCTCCTGCGCGACAAAGCAGAACTCGGCGCTATCTATTCCGAAAACAAAGGTCAGTACAAGAAGTTGAAAGAAATTCTACTCGAGGACTTGAAGAACTTCATCAAACCTATGCGCGACAATCGTCAGGCACTGGAGGAGGACAAATCTGCAGTCCTTGAAGTGCTCAAAGAGGGTGGTAAAGTAGCTCGTGAACGTGCCGAGAAGAAGATGGAAGAGGTGAGGGAGAAGGTGGGACTTAAATTATATTAAAATGATCCAAGGATTTGTACATGCCTTAAGAATACAGTCGAAGATAATTTTTATCGTCGTGCGCAATTTGAGCGGACTGACTCAAGTGGTAGTAGAGGCTTCGAATCCTGAGTTTGAGACTGCGAAGGGGTTGACTCTCGAGTCGGTTATCCGAGCGACAGGGGAGATGAAGGCGGCGCCGCAGGCGCCGGGGGGTTCTGAGATGCATCCGACCAAGATCGAAGTGCTTTCAAGTGCGGCGCCAGAATTGCCGATACCTGTTGTAGTCAAAGGCTCTGATGAAGAGACGGAAGCGCCTACTAGGTTTGACTACCGCTGGCTGGATTTGAGGAAGCCGGAGAAGGCCAAGATTTTCAAAGTTTGGACTGAGTTTGAGAAAGGGTGGAGGAAGTATTGGGATGAAAACAATTTCATCCAACTTTATCCACCGGCATTTATGAGTACACCAAGTGAGTCTGGGGCAGAAGTTTTCGAGGTCAAATATTTCGACCGCAAAGCATA
>JBAQWR010000004.1:0-7567 GCA_049299015.1 Minisyncoccia bacterium
TGCAGTGTGTTGGGCGGATGGCCTCGTGGGCTTCTTGGGCGTTTTTGGATTTTTTGGCGAAGACGTGAGATTCGAAGTAGTTTGCGCCGTACTTACTTGTGATCACGTTCTCAATATCTTTGCGCGCCGCACCTCCTAGGTTGGTCGAGTCAGTACGCATGTAAGTAATGTGCCCCGCTTCATAAAGTCTCTGGGCCAGGCTCATAGTACGAGAAGGGGCCAGGCCTAAACGCGAGCTGGCGGTCTGTTGCAGAGTGGAGGTAATGAAAGGCGCGCGCGGAGCGCGGGCTATTTGAGTCTCTTTGATATCTATGATCTTCCACGAACCATCCTTAGCAAGTTTCAAAATATCTTCTACCTCTTTCTTGTCTATCGGCTCTTTGGAGCAGACAAAGGCTAGATCATTTTTGGATTTATCCTCTAGGCGAGCGGTAATGATCCAGAAGGTGACTGGGTCGAAGGCGCGTATCTCGCGTTCACGCTCCATGATGATGCGTAGAGCGGGGGACTGTACTCGACCGGCCGATAGGCCGTAGCGCACCTTCTTCCATATCAGACCTGACAAGTCGTAGCCCACTAGACGGTCGAGGACTCGGCGCGCCTCCTGCGCTTCGCGCAGGTTGGTATCAATTTCTCGTGGGTGTTCGAGCGCTTCCTCCACAGCCTCTTTAGTAATCTCGTGGAAGACTATACGCTTCGAACTTTTCAACCCCACGGCCTCAGCGACATGCCAAGCGATAGCTTCTCCCTCACGGTCGGGGTCGGTGGCGAGGAGTACTTCATCAGCTTTTTTCGCCAGAGATTTAATTTCAGAGATTACTTTCTCTTTACCCTTCACCACTTCGTAGTGGGGGATAAATCCTCCAGGCACGTCGATAGCTACCCTGTTTGATTTGGGCAAATCGCGCACATGTCCGACAGAAGCGACGACGCGGAAATCTTTTCCCAAGTATTTCTCGATCGTCTTTGCCTTCGACGGCGACTCTACTATTAAAAGTCTCATTAGGCTTAACAAATACTACATATGAATTTTTTATGCAAATTTTTCGAGTTAGAAAGTTTTCCTGACTTCGCCTAATTCTTCTTTAATAAGCCCCTTGATTTCAAGGAGGCTAAGGATAGCTGAGGCGGAGCCGGTGTCGAGTTTGGAGAGACGGATGAGCTCGTCGCGGGAGCATGGCTTCTCCAATATTTTTATAAAAATCTTTTCTTCGTCGCTCAAGTCTTCTGCATCTACCAGAGTTGGATGTTCGTCTGTCCTCTTGAGTCCTAGAAGTTCGCGCACATCATTATGATCCCGTATCAGTGCGGCGCCGAGACGTATGAGCATATGCGGGCCATCCGATGTGGGTGAATCGACTGGGCCAGGTACTGCACCTACCTCTCTATTGTATTCTGTGGCAAGGCGAGAAGTTATGAGTGTGCCAGATTTTCTCTCTGCCTCGATAATAAGAGTGGCGTGACACATCCCAGCCATGATTCTGTTTCGGCGAGGGAAAGCCCATACACCAGAGGGCATGAGATCATCGTATTCAGACATTAACCCTCCGCTATTTTCCACTATCTCATCTGCGAGTCCGGCATGAGAGCGAGGATGAATCACTGTGCGATCTAGTCCTGACCCGGGGATGGCGATAGTTTGCAGATCAGCGCGTAGAGCGGCGCGATGAGCGATGGAGTCTATGCCAAGTGCTAAGCCCGAGACTATTGTCACAGGGGCACCGGCAAGACCTGCGATGAGCATCTCGCAAACCTCTCTGCCATAGGTCGTAAACTTCCTTGAACCTACTACAGCTAGGAGTTTATTACCCTTTCGTGGTAGCTCACCCTCGTAGCGAAGTTGTTTCGGCAGGTCATTAATCTCCTTAAGTAGCTCAGGATATTCCTCTGGTTTGAGAGCTCTTATCATGTGTTAATATTATGCCATGTTAGATATCAAATTCATCAGAGAAAACAAGGATCTCGTCCGACAGGCGGCCAAGAAGAAACATATTGATTTTGACGTCGACAAACTTCTAGATGTTGATGACAAGCGTAAAACTCTGCTAGGCAAGGTAGAAGAGAAGCGTGCTGAGCAGAAGGTGGCGAACAATGCCATAGTCAAAGCTGACTCCGCTGAGCGCGACGCTATCTTGGAGAAGATGAAAGTACTCAAGGCCGAGTTGGAGAAGGAGGAAGAAGAGCTGAAAGAGGTTATGAAAGAGTGGCAGACCTCAATGCTTATGGTTCCAAATGTGCCAGACACCACTGTCCCAGAGGGTGCTGGTGAGGAAGACAACGTAGTACTCAAAACTTGGGGCAAGATTCCAAAATTTGATTTCGAACCCAAGGATCATGTGGAACTGATGCTTGATCTCGACATGGTAGATTTTGATAGGGGAGCCAAAGCTCATGGGTTTCGGGGATATTTTTTGAAGAACGCGGGAGTGCTTTTGTCCTGGGCGATTTGGAATTACGCGCAACACTTTTTCCTGCAGAAGAATTTTGTGCCATTTATCGCTCCTTCGATAGTCAGGAAGAGTTTCTTCTATGGCACTGGTCACTTGCCCAGCGGAGCAGATGACATTTATTGGACTCAAGATGGAGATGGTCTTATCGGTACATCCGAAGTATCTATGATGGCCTACCATGCCGACGAGATTATGGAGAAGAGCGAGTTGCCTAAAAGGTATCTGGCCTTTAGTCCATGTTTCAGGCGCGAGGCAGGTAGTCACTCCAAGGATGTGAAGGGTTTAATACGTGTAAATGAGTTTTATAAACTCGAACAACTTATCTTCTGTGAAGCGAGTCATGATGAGTCTGTGAAGTTCCATGAAGAACTCAATAGAAATACGGAAGAATTTATAGAATCACTCGGTATACCGTATCAACAGCTCATGATTTGCGCAGGAGATCTCAAGGGTGCGCATGTGAAGTCCTATGACACCGAACTCTGGGTGCCGAAAGAAGGCAAGTATAGAGAGATCGCTAGTGCCTCTTACTACCACGATTTTCAAACCAGAAGATTCAACACTCGTTACAAAGATGATGACGGCAAGACGAAATATGTCCACTCACTCAACGCGACCGCTATCCCAACTCCCCGCATCCTAGTCTCTCTAGTGGAGAACTTCCAACAAGCTGACGGTTCGATCAAGATCCCTGAAGTTCTAGTGCCCTACATGAATGGCCTTGCGGTGATAAAGAAATGAAAATTGTTTCGAAGGGTAGGGTCTTGAACTCCGCGGAGTTTTATAAAAAGAAGCAGAGGAGGAAGTATGTTTACATCTCCCTCTTACTCATCGGCTGTTTATTATTTATATCTTTTCTCGTCTACATCTCTCGTTTAGGGCGATTTCAAATTACCGAAGTGGTTGTGTCGGGGGAAAATATTATCGATAGAGATCTTATCATCTCGGCAGTCAAGCGTTCGCTGTCCGGCCACTACTTGTGGCTCATCCCGAAGTCGAATGTCCTTCTTTATCCCAAAGACGCTACCATAGATAATCTTTTTAAAGAATTTCCGAGGTTCAAATCAGTTGGTCTCGATTTGAACGGCCTCAACATCATAACTGTGACCGTCGAGGAGCGTACTCCTTTTGCCCTCTATTGTATAAATGCCCCAGAATGTTATTTTCTCGATGAAGATGGACTAATCTTCGCCATCGCCCCTTCATTCTCCGGGGCTGTTTACTTTATCTACACGACCGAAGAACCGCTTGAGAATCCGATGGGTAAGAGCCTTCTAGTTTCCGACCAGTTCCGAGCGTTATCGAAATTTATAGAATCTCTCACCCCATTTGGCGTTCACCCCATAGCCCTCGGTATAAGTAATGAGGACTATAGTCTTATCTTGTCAGGCGATAGACAGATCATGTGGCGTAGAGATAGCGATTTCGCCCGCGTTCACTCCAACCTAGAGGCTTTTCTCTCTGACGACACCATCCGGGCCCAGCCGGATTTCCTCGAAAGAATTCTCTATATAGATTTACGTACCGAGGACAAAGTGCGTTGGAAATTTAAAGATTAGTTCGACAAGCTCACTATAAATAATCATGTCATCAGGATTTTGGAAAGAGCTTAAGAAACCCATATTTGTATTGGCACCCATGGCCGATGTGACTGATGCTGCTTTCCGTCGCGTTATTGCGAAATATGGCAAGCCGGACGTCATGTGGACGGAGTTTGTCTCGGCTGATGGACTAGCGCTTGCGCCTGAAGAGGGGAGGAGAAAGCTTTTGAAACATCTCGAATATAGCGAATCCGAGCGGCCGATAGTGGCGCAATTTTTTACATCGTCCCCCGAGAATATGCAGAAAGCCGCCGAGCTCGCGCGCGAGCTCGGCTTCGACGGAGTGGATATCAACATGGGCTGTCCAGATAGAAGTGTAGAGAAGCAGGGTGCGGGAGCGTCTCTGATGAAAAACATCTCGCTTGCTAGAGAACTTGTCCGAGCGGCGAAGGCGGGGGCAGGTGATTTGCCTGTGTCTGTCAAAACTCGGACAGGATACAGCAAACCAGATCTCGAAAACTGGTTACCAGAAATGCTTAAGGAAGATCTGGCGGTAATCACAGTGCATGCCAGGACTAGGAAAGAGATGTCGAAGGTTCCAGCGCGCTGGGAATTCGTCAAACTAGCAGTAGATTTGAGAAACGCATCAGGCAAAGAGACTTTGATATTCGGTAATGGTGATGTCAGAGATTTAGCAGAAGCGCAAATGCGAGTTGAAGAAACAGGGTGTGACGGTGTCATGCTCGGCCGAGCCATCTTCGGCAATCCTTTTCTATTCTCAAATTCTCAAGAATTTGAGAATGATTCTAGAGAGAGGTTGAGAGTGCTCGTGGAGCACACTAAACTATTCGAGGAATTATTGGGCGGTTACAAAAGCTTCGCGGTTATGAAAAAACATTTCAAGGCATATATAGCTGGATTCGAGGGTGCGAGTGAATTAAGGGCCAAACTTATGGAGGCCAATACAGCCGCCGAGGTCGAGGAAATCGTCTCTGGTATACTATCGGTATGAATCCCGTAGTGAAAAAAGGCATCGCTGCGGAGCAGCATTATAAAATAATGCCTTTTTCTACTACGGGATGAAAAAGGACGAGAAGAAAAGTGGCGGAGTTTTGTATCGCAAATATCGTCCGGCAAAGTTTGGCGACGTCATTGGCCAAGATCATATAGTGAAGGTCCTAGAGGGCGCTATAGGGCTTGGCAATGTCTCTCACGCCTATCTCTTCTCTGGTCCACGTGGTACAGGCAAGACCTCGATGGCTAGAATTTTGTCCAGAGAGATTGGTACCTCGCCCAATGACCTAGTCGAGATGGACGCCGCTTCCAATCGCGGCATTGATGATGTGCGTGAGATCCGAGAGTCGGTCAACACTCTGCCATTCCAATCCAAATACAAGGTTTATATCATCGATGAAGTCCACATGCTTACTAAGGATGCCTGGAATGCATTCTTGAAAACTCTTGAAGAGCCACCAGCGCATGTCGTCTTTATCCTCGCTACTACCGAGCTCGAGAAAGTACCTGATACTGTGATCTCACGGTGTCAGACTTTCCAATTTAGACAACCCAATCAAGTTACGCTTAAAGACTTTGCCCTCTCTGTCGCCAAGAAAGAAGGCGTGACACTAGAGCCAGAAGCGGCTGAACTAGTGGCGCTTCTGGGTGACGGATCATTTCGTGACGCGCACGGCATTTTGGAAAAAGTTTTGTCAATGACAGCAGACCCCACTTCGCCGAGGCTTCGCGGGGCAAGTAAGAAGATTACTCGCAAAGAGATTGAGGAAGTGACCGGGGCGCCTAAATCAGAGTTGGTACGAGATATTTTATCGAGTCTGGTGGAGAAGAATCTAGAGAAGGGGATTAAGGCAATACAAAAGGCGGGTGAGGCCAATGCCGACATGAAGCTCTTCGCTAAACTTATTCTCGAGCGTTTACGCTTCCTCTTTCTCCTACGACTGAAAGCAGGCATGGATGGATATATTCAAGAGCAGGTCTCCGAAGATGATTTCAAATTCCTCAAGGCCCTAGTCGACAAGGCCGGGCCAAGCCTGACCGCTGATGTGCTTCTGCGCTTTATCACCGCTTACGAAGACTCCGGCCGCACCTCTATCCCCGAACTAGCTTTAGAGCTTGCCCTGGCCGACTCAATCAAGTAATCAAAACATTCTCAAATTCTTGAGAATTTGAGAATAGAGTATAATGGAGTTATGAAAAAGTTTAGACAATTGGAAAGAGTGGTGAAGGGTTTTGCCAATCATCGTCGGATAGAAATTATGGAGCTTCTAGACAGGACACCAGAGTTATCGGTTATGGAGATAGCTGATACTCTCCGAATAAACTTTAAAACCGCATCCGAACACATCAGACGCTTGGCCATTGCAGGACTCGTGATGAAGCGTAATGAGGGGAGTAATGTCCGACACACTCTTACAATCTTGGCCAAAAACATTCTCAAATTCTTGAGAACATTAGAATAGAGAATGGGAGGATGGCAATTTGACATCAACTAGTGGAAACGTAGACTAATGGCAGAATTGTTAGGGAGGGTGCCTGTGAATCTTCAAAATGTGTGGGACAAAGCCGAGTCCTTGCGCGGGTGTTTGGCGAAGAAGAGGACGTTTCAAGGACGTCGCCGTGACCAATCGACAGAGGCTGGCGATGGATTTACCAACGACGAAGCGGCGCTTCTCGAGAGCAAGAGCTGGCGGACTCTGGCCTTTAAGACGCAAGTCTTCACACGGCCAGAAAATCCTCTGATCCGTACTAGGCAGGCCCATGTGCTTGAGGTTGTGGCGGTGTCTGTACGAGCTTCAGAATTGCTCGGGCTCAATACCCAGTTGGTCAGAGCTGCAGCCATCGGTCATGACATTGGGCACGTACCCTTCGGTCATCAGGGTGAAGCCTGGATGGCGAAGGCGATGGGGCGACCAGAGTTCTGCCACGAAGTCATGGCCCCGATCATCGCTCAGAAGATCGAGCGGCGGGGTCGAGGACTCAACCTCACTCACGAAACGTTGGAAGCCATGATGTGCCATAGCGGCAACATGGCTAAGGAAGGTATGTCGCAGGAGGCGTGGGTGCTTCGTCACACGGACAAGTTCACCTACATCTTCCATGACATCAACGACATCGTGGGTCGCATGAAGTATCCGGTTTCTCGCGAGCTCTCGGCGTTAGTGGAAGAGTTTGGAGATAATCAGCGACACCGGGTAAGAACGGCGATCGCGGGGCTCGCGATCGAATCGGCGGAGCTCGGACGTGTGAGCTTCGAACAATCAGAGTTGGGACAGAAGTTCGCGCGACTCAGAAATCTGATGTACGAAGTGTACCCGCACGTGACGCAACAGAACGTGCGGGGGACGATGGAGTCGGTACTCGAGTTTCTGACTCTTCTCAATCTCGGAGACCCCTTTCTTCTCCTCGCACTTCTGACTGATAGCGAGGCAAGCATGATGGCGTCAGAGCCAATGAAGGATCTCCGCCTGTTCAATCGGACCGGTCTATCTGAGATCGTGCCGTATCTGCCGGAGATCGGTGCAGTCGATCTTTGCGATCCGGATTTGGATTGGTGAGAGT
>JBAQWR010000005.1:0-5846 GCA_049299015.1 Minisyncoccia bacterium
TGCAGGCGAGTAACTTTGAAATTATTTCAAAGTTACTTTACCGCCTGCATCCTCAATCTGCTTTTTGAAGGCATCTGCCTCTTCTTTCTTCATATCTGACTTGAGCATAGAAGGTGCGGCGTCCACGAGATCCTTAGCCTCTTTGAGACCAAGACCGAGAACTTCTTTGACAACCTTGATGATAGCAATCTTGTTGGCACCACCGTCTGTGAGTTCAACATTGGCGGTTGATTTCTCTTCCTCTGCTGGACCGGCAGCTACTGCGGGACCGGCTACGGCTGTAGCGGAGACTCCGAACTTAGCCTCAAAAACTTTCACCAGTTCATTGAGCTCAAGAACGGACATAGTCTCGATCTCCTTGACTATCTTTTCGAACTTTGCAGGAACTTCTACTGATTTATTTTCTTCCATGTTATTAATTTAATTTTTAATCTTTGCAATCTCACTTAGCCCAATTACAAAACGTTGAATTGGAGAATTGATAATGTTGACGAATTTGCCACGGAGTACATCGAGGCTCGGGATGAGGGCAATCTCTTCCATCTCAAACTTACTCATGTATTTACCCTCGAAGATTCCTCCTAAGATCTTGAGCGCTTCAGGAAACTTCTTCTGGAAGACGTGAACTCCTCTTGCTGGAGCGACTAGATCGTCTCCCCATGCGAGAGCAAGCTCACCGTCGAGTGATGGTAAGGTGCCTGTAAACTTCTCTCCTTCGAGAGCACGAGTGGTTAAGCTCTTTTTAGCAACAGTATACGAAACGCCTTCGCTTTTGAGCGCGCGGCGCATCTCGGTCGCATCAGAGACCTTAAGTCCATGGAAATTGACGAAGACAAGAGACTTCGCGCCTTTAAGTGCCTTTTGCAATTTCTCAATAACCTCGCCCTTTTTAGCTTTGGAAATGGCCATTAATTTAATAAGGCCAGAGTGGTTAGTCTCGAGAGGACTTATGGTTGCCCCTTGTCTTTGACCTTATGGGAGATACTTTACAGATATCTAAAAATAAATCAAGCGAAAGGCGGACCCCGATGGTCCGCCCGCACCCTATGCTGTGATCAGACCCCCCTTGTCTGATCTTCGTAATACTCCCAGGCCTTGTCGATGTGGTGTTGGATATGCACCACATCAAATGCCGACAGAGGAGCACTTTGCGTACTGAAATTCCGAATCCTCACGATAGCAGCCAAGATCGGATGATCCTGAGGAACCATTGGCTGTTCAATCGAAGGGAAAATACCATGCTTCCGAGCCGCCCTGAACGCGTGCGCCCATATGCTCGGGTCACCCGAAGCGTTGACCGACCGATCTATCTCTAGCGTAGCCCGGTAAAGATCCAGGTCAAATTCAGACTTTCTCATCAAAACCTCCGCACCCACCCTACCACAGCAAAAAAGAAAGTCAATTTTCGAGCCGCCCCCATCTAAGAACCCGGAAGTGTTCTGAAAAAGCCTAACGGAGGCTGACGAGCCGAGTTCGAGCAGAATCCCGAGCACGGGATTACTGTGTGGTTTTTCAGGACACTTTCTGGTTCTATCTCTTCCCTACTTTTCTGCGATTCACGATAAACTTGTTTGAATATTTTTTGGTTCGGCGAGACTTCTGACCCTTACCTGTTGGTTTGCCGTATGTAGAAATAGCTCGCCTGCGACCACGACCTTGTCGACCTTCTCCTCCACCGTGTGGGTGATCTACTGGGTTCATAGCTGTACCACGCACTGTCGGGCGGATGCCTAGCCAACGACTCCTACCAGCTTTGCCGATATTTACCAAACGATTTTCATTATTAGAAACTTCTCCGATAGATGCCCAGGCATTTGCTGGAACCTTGCGCACTTCGGTTGAAGGCATTTTGAGATCCACGTAACCACCTTCTTTGGCCAACACTTCGACATAGTCACCGCCAGAACGAGCGATCTTGGCACCACCCTTATGTTTGAGCTCCACATTGTAGATAAAAGTACCAACAGTGATATTGCCGAGAGGCAGACGATTCCCAGGAGTAAGAGGCGCTGTTTCTGATGATATATAAGTATCGCCAACCTTCGCACTGTTGTGTAGGAGCACATATCTCTTCTCCCCATCGCGGTAAACTACAAGACCGATAAATCCGGAACGGTTAGGATCGTATTCAATAGTCTTTACAGTAAAGGGAATATTATATTTATCATAAGAGAAGTCGACATCTCGGAAAAGACGTTTATGCCCACCGCCCTTGTGTCGGGTAGTGATGCGACCGCGATTGTTGCGCCCCGTCCCGCGCTTGAAACCACTAGTCAGAGATTTCTCTGGTGTGTTTGTCGTCACTACCTTGCGGTAATCAATACCAGACATGTGGCGACGCGATTTGGTTGTTGGTTTGTATGACTTGATCATATGAGTTCGATCTTATCGCCTTTCTTCAGATATACATAGGCCTTCTTGCCACCACTCTTCACTCCCCTCTTGCCGCGCACGATAACCCGCCTAGAAGGGATCATGGTCACGCGTACCTTCACTGGAGTAACCCCGTATACTTCGTGAACAGATGCACTGATAGATTTCTTGGTAGAATCTTTTGCCACTTCGAAGACGTAGACACCTGCCTTGTCAGCGCCAACAACCGCCTTCTCGGTGATACGAGGACGCAAGAGAACGTTATTTGGTTTTAAATTATTGTTTGGCATTTTTTGCTTCTAGCTTCTTGCTTCCAGCTATTTTAGGAATAGAACCGAGAGAAACTTCTGGATTTTCTAGTACCAGATATTTGTATTGGAGTAATGCAAGAGGGTTCAGGTTCCTCGCCTCTAGCACTTCTATATTTCCCATGTTACCGAAAGCACGCTCAGTCTCTTTATTCTTACTAGAGAGCGCGATGATGGTGGAATTTCTCTTTTTCGAGAAAATATCTCCAAATCCTTTTACAGACGAGATAGACTTCAAGGTCTCGATTGCCACCTTTGTCTTAGGTTGAGAAAGCAAGACCTTATCTACTAGAAGTAGCTCGCCGTCTCGCAACTTGCGAGAAAGGATAGTGTACAGAGCCTTGGTACGCATCTTCTTAGAAACTTTGCGATCGAAGTTCTTATCATTTCTCGGCCCACCTGTGACTCCGCCCCCAACCCAGATAGGTGAACGGATGGAACCGTGTCGAGCACGACCAGTACCCTTCTGTTGCCAAGGCTTCTTGCCTCCTCCACGCACCTCACTTCTGTCTTTAGTATGTGCGACGTTCTTTCGTTTAGCCGACATCAGCGAGTCTACAACCTGTTTGACCAAGTCAGCATTCCAACGGACACCGAAAACATTCTCTGGTAGAGAGATCGTCCCGGATTTTTTGCCATCTGTACTGTAGATTGTTGCGTCCATTTTATTTAGCTTTTATCTCCAAAAGGGTGCCGCGTCGACCAGGCAGAGCTCCGCTGATGAAAAACTCGCGAGTCTCTGGAAGGATTTTAACAATCTTGAGATTCTTGACAGTCACCTTCTCGGCGCCCATCCTGCCTGCCATGCGCATGCCCTTGACCACTCGACCACCAGCACGACCACCACCACCGATGGATCCTGCCTCGCGTTCGCTATGCTTCTGACCGTGTGAGCGACGACCTCCTTCGAATTTGTGTCTCTTGACCACACCTTGGAAACCCTTGCCCTTGGACTTACCAGAGACGCTCACCACCTCGCCTTCGGCGAAGTCCGCGATACCCGCTTCTTCCGAAGTGCCAACGACGAGAGTGACAGGGAAAACTTCTCCGCTTTCGTCGAAGATTTGAGTCATCTCTACTTTCTTGGCAGTAATTTTTTTCATTAGACTAATTTCACATCAATGTTGACTCCGCTTGGCAGACTCAGGTTTGTAAGTGACTCGATAATCTTGGGAGTCGGATTCAAGATATCTATGAGTCGCTTGTGCACCCGCATCTCGAACTGTTCTCGCGCATTTTTGTAGACAAACGCAGCGCGGTTGACCGTATACTTCTTGATCTCCGTCGGCAAAGGGATAGGACCTTGGATCTTGGCATCGTATCGCAGAGCAGTATCTATAATCTGCTTGACCGAAACGTCCAAGATCTTAGACTCATAGGCTCTAACCCTGATGCGCAAACGAGAAGTAACTTCATCCGCTTTGGGAACTTTTGGTTTCGCAACTTTTTTAGCGCGCACTGCTTTTTTGGCAGGCGTGCTCTTTTTGAGAGGAGCTTTAGGCACTTTAATTACAATTACTTGATGACCTTCGTAACAACACCGGCACCGACAGTCTTGCCACCCTCGCGGATAGCGAAGCGCTGTTCTTGTTCGAGAGCCACTGGAGCAACCAACTTCACAGTGAAGGTGGCTGTATCTCCTGGCATAACCATCTCAACACCTTCGTTGAGAGTCACTTCACCCGTAACGTCCGTAGTACGAATGTAGAACTGTGGCTTATAACCAGTGAAGAATGGGGTGTGGCGACCGCCTTCCTCCTTCTTCAAGATGTAGACCTCGGCTGTGAAGTCGGTGTGGGGCTTAACCGAACCGGACTTAGAAAGCACCTGACCACGGTGAAGATCTTCTTTCTTCACACCGCGAAGTAGGATTCCGGCATTGTCTCCGGCCATACCTTCCTGGAGGCTCTTGTTAAACATTTCGATACCAGTGACAGTAGTCTTGGCAGTATCCTTGATACCGACGATTTCTACTTCTTCACCTACTTTGACCTTGCCTCTCTCGATACGGCCGGTCACCACTGTACCGCGACCTTCGATAGAGAAGATGTCCTCGATAGGCATGAGGAATGGCTTATCAACTTCACGAACTGGGATTGGGAAGTAGGTATCGAGCGCATCAGTGAGTTCGAGAATTTTCTTAGACCATTCATCGTCGATTCCAGTAGCCTCAAGTGCTTTGAGAGCTGAACCTTGGATCACAGGTGCATTGGCACCGTCGTAATCATATTTCTTCAAGAGATCGCGAACTTCTTCTTCAACGAGAGCGATGAGTTCTTTGTCGGCTACCATGTCGCATTTGTTCAGGAATACCACGATCTTAGGCACACCAACTTGCTTAGCAAGGAGGATGTGTTCACGAGTTTGAGGCATCACACCGTCAGTAGCTGCAACCACGAGAATAGCACCGTCCATTTGGGCGGCACCGGTGATCATGTTCTTGATGTAGTCTGCGTGGCCTGGGGCGTCGACGTGTGCATAGTGACGCGCGTCAGTTGCGTATTCAGAATGAGAGAGGGCGATAGTAATACCTCGAGCCTTCTCTTCTGGGGAGTTGTCGATCTGGTCGACATTCTTGACGGTCGCCTCCTTGCCTGCGCGGTGAAGCACATTCAAAATAGCGGCGGTCAAAGTAGTCTTGCCGTGGTCAACGTGACCGATGGTACCTACGTTGATGTGAGGCTTGGAACGATCAAATTCTGCTGCCATAGTAATTTATATAGTTAAGTTTGTTTAATAGTTGAAACCCCGAGGGGGTCACATAGCGACGCAATAAACCACTTAGCCAATCCACCCCTATTGAGAGGATATCAAAGATCAAGCCAAACGGTAACGCGTAAGCGCTATCTTATACAAAGCCTCATAAAATGTAAAGAGCCGGATCCTTATTAGGATTCCCGGCCCTCAACCACTACCAGAATACTGAGGATAAGAAAATATACACCAACGAACACCTCAAATCCGACCCAGTAATTCCCGCTGACGGTTCCGGTAGCGATTCCGAAACCCAATGCTGATACAGTCACAGTAATTCCAAAAAAATACTTCATTTGGCGCCCTCCTTCTTCCACTATAAACCTAAATTATTAAAAAGTCAAGGATTTTGATGAAAAACCCTTGTTTTAAGGCATTTTATACGTAAAGGGCAGGCTATCGAGCCTGCCC
>JBAQWR010000006.1:0-4253 GCA_049299015.1 Minisyncoccia bacterium
AATCTATGCAGCGCTTCCTTGATGGCAGTGTTTCTTGCTCCTAGGTCCCTCTCCTGTCTAATAGTTTTGGCCTGGACTTCAGCAATCTCTTCTAGAGTAATATGCTTCAAGAGTTCATCCTTGTAGCATAATACCAGGTTCTGATAACTCTGAGTTTCTTCGGTTCTGGTGGTATGTGTTGGGCTGGCATAACCTGCTTCTAGAGCAGCCTTACTTTTGTTCAGTCCTTTGTTTCTGGCGAGAAAGTACTTACCAACCTTGGAGTTTAGGTCGGCCTTCTTCATTCCAAAATTCTGGCTGTGCGGAGCAGTCATATCCATAATTATACAACTCACTCAGACTAGGTTGCCCTCCCCCTACTCTTTATTTCTTAGATAAGAATATAGAGCGAAGGGGGCTGATTGGCAGTAGTCACTTTGCTCTTCAGTCTCCCTAGAACATGACTCCGCCATATAAAGGTAGAAGGCCAAGACAAGTACGATTATGATTATGGTAAGCAATAGACTACCTAACTTCTTTATAAAATTTGTCATTCTATTCGTTTAGACCATGCTCTCTTAAACATGTCTCGTAGCCATTCTTGTCATATATTGCAAAGGAACCTATAAGACTCGTATGAATAACAGGCCCAAAAGCTTGGGGATATTTCTCGATGCAATCTTTTCTAGCCTGCGCCGGTCTTACCTGAAACCAATAAAATCCGATACTTAGTACAAGTATAACTATGCTTAAAATAATTTTTCTATTCATATTCTTGAGCGGTTTTGATAAATGCACAAAGCCCGCCGCCAGGAGCTCTACTCTTTCGAGCAGAACGTAGAGGTTTCCCTCTACGACCGTTCAAGGAACCCTGACGACGGGTTTTCTACCTTGAACGGATTCAATGCCATGCCAGGAGCCCTGGTTTAGGCCATATTTAACTGTAAGACCATTATAGCCTTAGGGTAGGCTTTCACAAGCGAGTTTCGCACGGCGAAAGTTTATATGCTGACTCTTAAAGTTCAGCTCTATCTGAATTTCCCATCATCAATTTATGGTATGTATTGAAAGGGACTAAATCAACAGCATGGCCATGGAGGTCGAATATTATCTTCTGATCCTGTTCATCCATAGTCAATTTGTCACCAGTAATACGTATACTATCACCGGACATAATTTGTACTGTCACTGTGCCACCAATAGAATTTATATTATTTTTCTTTGCCAAATCCATTATTGCACCTGTAGACATAGCCGCTTCCATTTGATGAGGTATAGTACTTCTTCCATCCCTATTAAGCTCAAAGATGGCCAATATCTCATCTGTAATATGTTTTTTAGGATCCTCAACGGCACCATAAGCTAACATCTCTCCCCACTCAGCCTTTTCTTTTCTAATATTTCCACCAAGACCTATCGATACTCCAAAAATCATTGAGTCAGAAAAATCTTCCAGAATAGAGGGCTCGCTTTGGAAGGCTTTTTCTATATAAGCAGGAATTTTAGGTATAGAGGATTCATCTAATAGTTGTAGAATTGTTTTACCTTGAGCTTTTTTTAACTCTTCGTTAATCTGATACAAGGGTGAGTTCTCATTCTCAAGTTCTTTCAATACCTTTGGGCGCCATACCAGACTATTTTGTCGAGACTCCTTAAATACTTCCACCAGTTTAAAAAGTTTTTCTCTATTTACCTCCTTCTTTCTTTTCCAGGAAGTTCCACCGAACAACAGAGCACAGCCACCCTTAGGATATGTTTTCTTTAAATCTATAACCCATTCGTTCAGTTTTGTTTCTAAAAAAGATTCTATTTGTTCATATAGTTCTCTTATGTCGGAACTTAAATTTTTAAGTAATAAATCTTTCCTTAGGTGCTCATACATATAGGTAGCAAGTTCAACATCACCGGCTACTGCAAGAGTAATAAAATTACCGTCATCCTCGTGTTTTCCTAGGGCCTTGTCCCATAGTGGCATTCCTTTTAAAACATTATCAATAGGTATACTAGAAAGTATTGTTCCATCTTGTTTAAGTCTGGCGTGAGTTACTCTTGTATCTGAGGCAATATAGAGTCTGTCGCTTAAATTCAGGCCCATTATTAATGTCATACTAGTTGTGCCAATCTCTTCCCCGAAACAACTTATATACTCTCTTTCCAATAATCGAGGGTGTACCGTCATATTTCCCTCCATAGAGCAATCTCAATTTTGATGTTAGAAACCCTGTAAGGATGCCCACGAAAGACAGGACGAGCCCAGCCGCATAAGGATTACCTAATAAAAGTTTAAAATTTTCCATGTCATCCTTACTTGACCAGGTGACAAGAAATAAAATGATAGTTCCCCAAAAGACACTGAATCCCAAATACTCAAAATCACTTATAGAACTCTTAGAATAGGAAAATCTCCTATAGGCCCATACAGCCATGAATCCAGACAGAACTATTATGAAGAAATTGTAGGTATCAATACTCATATTCTTGAACGTTTTTTTAGTTCCTCGTCACTCCCGTAATGAATAACCCTGTGACAGGTTGGACAAACACAGATCATGTCTTCTGGATTGTCTATCCTACTTTTTGCTAATTCAAATTTATGATGTGCCTCGGCATATGGCTGGCCATTTTTTTGAGTGAAAGGTTTCTCCCCACACACCTCGCAGACATAATTGACCCTTTCCTTGACTAACTTTGAATATAGTTTATTCCTAGAGAGAATCTTGGCAATCTTTATCTTTTCTTTCACTGGTTCCTTGGAGATTTTCTGTGAAATCTTAGCCAACTCAGACTCAGCCTCTTCTGCAGTTCTAGGTAACTCTAATTTTTGAGTAAATTCAATTTCTTCCTTATCTGATGGCTCAATAAACTCTTCGGATTCTTGCTCGATAATTTTATTCGGGTCTAAATCATCAGCTTTCGCCATCTGAGAGACAATCCACTTATAATCCCTTTGGGTGATACCTCTCATTGACCCTCGCAAGAACAAAGCCCAGTGCATCTCATTCTTCTGGTTATCACTCGGAGTTTCCATCCCCATTATGACTGCCTTGGCATTTATCTTTTTGTCGACAGGGAGTTCATATAAGAGACGTGTTCCTATTCTATGTGGCCAAAGTTCGTCATCTCTATCCCAGATTTTTGTCTTTTCATAAAAATATTCACGAGTAACTTCTAGAACAGCACCGAAGTGTGAGATGCCTGAAGCATAAGCGATAATCTTGTCACCTTCCTGGACCTGCTTTAACATCTTTTCCCCTCGTGACTGCTCAGGAAGTCCTAGAATATCAAAACCATTTGCCGAAGAAATCCGGTAGTCTTTCTCGTCAAATGTGACCAGCCAATATCTCATAGATCAGTGTATTTAGTGTGCCGCCCTCTAGCCTTTACCACAGGATACTTCCTCTCATTTTTCTTAAGCTTTTTTATAAGCGCCTCAGCAATATCTATATCGAGATCTTTACTCATAAGTAACACCCAGTAAATGACATCTGCCAGCTCCTCACCAATCTGAACTTTATTGGTAGACACGTGGCTTTGCATCTCCTTATCATTCTTCCATTGGAAATGCTCTAGAACTTCAGTAGCTTCTAAGACCAGGGATATGGCCACATCTTTTGGGTTATGGAACTGCTCCCAATCTCTAGCATCTCTAAAATCAATAATCCTCTTAGTAAGGTGTTTGATATCATCACTACCTCTGATATGTCGCTTGTTAGATTCCATGGGCAAAGTTTCGGATGGGGAAACTATACCTACTCTATACTTGTAAAAGAAAAGAAGCAAAAGAAAATTCCGAGCTTCGCTCGGCACGCTCTCTCTAACGTTCGAGCGTGACCTTCTTTGATTAGGGGTTTTAATCCCAGAAGGTAGTTAGTACCTCCTATACCGTGGCCAGTTTTCTAGCAGCTATAATATCAATACCAAGGCGATGCCAGGTACTAAGCTCATAAACAAGCTGGTTCCAATTACATCCCACTTGGGTCACAAAAACGTGGGACGTTTTTGTGAAGCCGGAGCGCGGCGGCGCGAGGCCGGGGCTGGAAAATTTTCAGCAGAAAATTATTGTGGCTCATGTAGATTTGAATGCGAAGCATACATACAAGGATCGATAGTGTACTCACGTTCTCCGTGAGGTCATTTCTTAAAGTCTCGCCGGTGGCGCCGCATCTCTATCCGGCTGGATGCCGTAGTAATTAATAAGAAACTTGGTTGTATTGATGAAGGTATCTGTCAGAGTCTCTGATGCATACTGCACACCCTTTGGATAATAAGTGTAG
>JBAQWR010000007.1:0-2386 GCA_049299015.1 Minisyncoccia bacterium
GATCATAAAAATAGGCGTCCCAAACTTTTGCAAGAATGACTGCGGCAGTGACGTGTCTTGTGGGTCCATAGGTAAGCAAGATTTCTTTAAATAATAAGAATTCATGCCAGTATAACATCAAACTGAAAGAGAAGAGAGTAGGTAATTGTGTGGAGAAGCAGAGTATCTTAATGCTATTGCAAATTTCTATATTTGTGCTATACTATAATTGTTCTTTATTGAATGGTCGCCCCATCACCCAGAATGCCTTTGCGGCGGTTCCTTAACGAGCCACAAAGAACGAAGGTATTCTAGGTGATGGGGAGGAAAGTCCGAACACAGCCCCCACACTCAAAGAGTCGTCGCTCTTGTTTTCTGCCAAGGTTCGGTTTGTAAAATCGATTTTGGTGTTCTACAAAGTGACAGTGCAAGTCAACCACAGAAGCAAACAATGACTCTTTGAGTGTGGGGGAGCACGGTAGCGGGTAACTCCCGTCCGCCGTAAGGCGCGAGATGCGAACAGTGACGTCCTGAGACGAAAGTTGAAGGACGCCCCGAGAGCAATCGAGGGGCGAATCTCGGTAGCAATACCGAGGGTGCAACGGCAAAACTCTTACTTCTGTGCAAGGCCGTGTGCCAATTTTGTCCGCCGTAGGCGGAAACAAAATTGAGCATCCCGAGCGAAGCGAGGGATTGGTCCTTCGACCAAGTCTCAGGATACTCAATTTTGCACCACCTCCGGTGGGCAAAATTGGTAAGTGCCGCTTGATCCGCCGGGTAACCGGCGCGACAGATAAATGACTATTCTAGACAGAATTCGGCTTATAGATAAAGAACACTACGAAATCAGCCCGCCTAAAGCGGGCTGATTTCTATTTAGAAACTTCCTAAATTCTGTACAGAGGTGATCTTCAACGACATGAAAGAGCTACCGCTACGAGCCCATGAGAATGATTCTGATCGACCGCAGATTTTAAACATCTTTCAGAGAACATAGAGTACTGGTAGGTAGCATTCGCCCAAGATAACTACTGGGAGCCGTTAGGGTGATTCCCTGTACTCTCATCAATAGCCGCATCTGTACAGAATTTAGGAAATTTCAATGAACAGCCTTCGGCCACACCCGGCGCAGGTTTCCCTTTTCTAATGCCTTGCGCAGGCCGTGGAGGCCGAGCAGAACAAATTTCAGTAGAAATTATGTGTGCATTAGAAAAGGGAAACCGAGCTAAATCTCACACACTCCCCCCACGCACGCAAGCTCTTTTGCCCCCTGCGTCTCATCGATCTTTTCGTACGTCATGATTTTTGAGAAATCAATGTCACCAAAACGCTTAACCATTTCATTATAGGTCTTCTCATCAATCTCTTCATACGGCGCCAGTTTATAGACATGGTTTGATCGCGGCAAAAATGACAACCCGCCAACCAAATCCCAGTTATCATAAATCCAATTCCCTGTTTGAAGCCATTCCCCTTCTCCCACAGACACGGTGACTGACGGATTGTGTTCGGTGTAATTTTCTTTTACTTCTTTCCAGTGCGCGAGTTGCTCGGTTGCCGATAAGTCATTGCGGAAAATCGATCCGCCCGGAGCTTTTACTGGAAATTCCAATACAAAAGTATTGGCGCTATCCGCCGTCTGTCCAACCTCTGGGTGGTGCGGTACGCCCTGATCGCGAAGCATCCTGAACAAAGGATCGGTCACAGAAATACGCACGCGGCGAATATAAAACTTGGCATGTCTTGGATGCATGCCGCTTGAAGAATCGACAAGTTGAGAAACTGTACCGGAGGGCTTCACGCACGTAATCGAATTTGATGGTTTTATTTTGAATCTCTTGGCGTACTCTTTGTTGATCTTTACTGACTCCTTCTTTAATTCTTTGAGCACCTTCCCTTCACGTACTAAGGGGCAATCCCACTGACCGGTGAGCGACACACCGAGTAATCGCTCCTCTTCGCAATTTTTCTGCCACTCCGGTGAGAGATACGTAAACTTGGTGAGTGTCGATTGATAGGTCCCCAGGATTGAGGCGAGTCGAATTTTCCGCAGCAAATCCTTTTCGGTATCTTTTGCGCGACACACCACCTCTGTCAAATTGCAAAACTGCTTTGATTTGAGAATGATTTCGCCGCACGGATTAGTGCCCGCTGGCCCCGTCACGTATCCCTCTTCAATATAGCCAGAATTGTTCCAGTATTTCACACGCCGCTCCGGCATCTGCTTTACGAGCGACCCCTTATTGAAAATCCCCCGCTCTCCTGAGCCGCTTTTGGCAAGCGAGAGCCACTCCTCGAGAAACTGGGTGGTCGTCGGCTTCTCATTATAGATAGCCGAGTTGTTGGCCATAGCTCGCTGCCCCTCCGTCACATAGAATTGGCCGTCCTTGGCATGGCGCATCTGCTC
>JBAQWR010000008.1:0-4540 GCA_049299015.1 Minisyncoccia bacterium
TCTCTCCGGTAAATTTCCCATCCCCATCTATTTCATAAAGTATGCCGTACACCTTGTCGAAATTAAGAGATTTGGCAAATTCTTCAGCAATCAGTTTAGGAGAATGAGAAACAGCCAAGAGATAGTATCCATCGCCTTTGAGTTTCTTCATCAGGTCACGAGTGTAGCGGTAAACGCGGTTTTCTTGGTGGGCTATTACTAGCTTGGCGGCACTAACAAGGTCTTCTTGCCTGACTCCTTTTATATATTTCATAAACACATTCACTACGGCTATGATGTAATCCTGATACGAGCCTTTGCGGTCAAGCCAAGCTAAATACTCCTTTGCATATTCAAGGCCAACACTTTCTGGAAAGATTTTTCGGTCAATCAAAACATTAACTAACTCTATAAGCAGACTAGAGCGGAAAATAGTCCCATCTATGTCAAAAATTGCTACTTTCTTGGACATTTCTATATTTCTGAATTAATAACCTCTTGCCTCACCTCCATCCAGATTTTCCCTAAATGGTTCTCGCCATTTTTCCCTGCACCCCAGCCCCAAAAATCGTCCTTCCATGAATCCTCAATTATCTGTCTCTCTCCAGATTCAATAAGTTTTTTTCGCACATATGGATGCTGAGCCACTTTGGCACGGATGATTTCATTCATTACTCCTAATTTAATTTCATCCCAATTGTTTTTATATTTAGTGCTGTTCTCTTTAGCCAATTTAAAGGCATCATGAGCAGAACGACAGTTTCTTATTGCCTCTTTTATTACTTCATCTTCAAATTTTTCTGAATGGTATGCATGTTCAGAAGTGGGGTAAAGTTTTCCTTTCCACTCAAGCATGAATGATGAGAAGTTAGAAAAGACATAAAACTCACGCTCATAGAAGAAAACTGGGTCTTTAGGATTATCCATTAAATTTTCTTTGATTTAATTATTAGAAATGGCGGGAATTCCTTCTCGTCTTTCCAGGGCGTACCGTCATTTGGGGCAAGAGGTTCATGGATTTGAATTTCCCCGAAGCCAGCCTTGCTAAGCATTTCTAAATAAACCTCTTTTGACCAGTAGTAGTCAGGAATATGAATCGGGGGATTGCCTTTGAGAATTGTTGTGACGTGACCTCCAAGTTTTAATTCTGGATTGAATTGCATCTGATGTGTTAGAAAATCTTTGCCATTACTTTTGTCCCAATTTGGATTAAGGATAACCAGTTCAGCTCCACCTTTGAGTAGATTGTGAACTCGTTTTAGCACAGCAAGAATTGCCTCTTGGGATGAAATTTCGCAGAGCACAAAAATAAGTATTCCCGCATCAAAGTATCCAGAGAAGTCCTTTTCAATTCTAGGGTCAGTATCTTGAAGGTAAGTAATCTCCATGGTTCCTTTTCTGGCCACTTCTAATTGGGTAGCTGAGATATCTATACCAACTACTTCTGCTCCCAAGTTATGTAGAAAAATACTGAACTTTCCATTACCACATCCGAAATCTAAAATCCTCTTTCCCTCGATCGGCTCAAGAAGTTTAGCAACATTCTTATGCCCCAATTCCCAGTCGGTTGTCGCTGTCTTGCCCCAACTATCGTATATTTCCGCTATCTTGTCGTAATTCATCGGATCATGTTTATATCCAGCATGTTTTTGTGGACCCTACCGGATTCGAACCGGTGACCTCCTCATTGCAAATGAGGCGCTCTACCAACTAAGCTAAGGGCCCATATTTATTCGCGCCTCATTTGTTGCAAATGAGTGTCACAAATATTTTTCTGCTGAAAAATTTTGCGACCCCGCCTCGCGCCGTCGCGCTCCGGCCTTGCGCTTGGGGCCCTATCACAAGCTCACTCCACAAACTAAGCTAAGGGCCCAGATGTTTGATTCTAACTTAAAGATGAAGCAAAATAAAGCCGCAAACGGGCCTGTAGCTCAATCGGTAGAGCGCAGCTATGGCATAGCTGAGGTAAGGGGATCGTAGCCCCTCAGGTCCACTAAATTGACAGTTACACCCATCCGAGTAGTGTAGAGGGCAGTCAGCTCTTGTTTAGCGAGGTGTCTATGGCCGATGATGAACCGACTTTATCGCCGTGTGATCCGGAAATATTCGCAAGTGGGAGGGGTGTGTGCGTCATCGATGGTAAGTCAATTGCCATTGAGCGATTCGTACGTGCTGTAGCAGAGAAAGCCAATGCGCGTGTCGACTGGCACTACAGTGGTGGACGTGGAAACGTTCTTCACCTCGGAGACGACGAGAGTCGTCAACGTGTACTTCAGAGCATCGATGAGTTGGAATCCAGCCTTGAAGGTCGAATCTTGTCGGTGGGTGGCCCGGCCCTATACCGGAACAACGTGGACACTGTTCCGGAAAACACAATCGCTGTTGATCCCGACTTTGGCCCGATCCTTTCCAGGACCTGATCACATCCGAACCCGCCCGGCGCCACAAGCGCCGGGCTCGTCTTTTATAGGCACTGGGTATCAGTGTCCCGATTGACACCCCTTACCAGTGTAGGTGTAGGCGCGATAGATCATTGAAGTCGTTGGCAGCGAGAGTAGAATGCACGCATATAAATATAGAAATCAAAATAATGACCGCAACGTATTCTCAAGTTTTGTTTGAAGAATATCTGCAAGCAAAGTCCCTAGTTCTCGATCGAGACTATTTTTATGAGCGAGATCTCGGGAAACCTACAAAACCGGATTACTTCGTAAAGGATATTGGTGGTGACTTACTGTTCGAAGTGAAAGAGTTCAGTAGTCGTAACAAGGATGAAAAGAAATTGCGTGCCGCCATGATGGCGTCTCCTGGTCAACCTGCCGGATTTACCCGTAACCCATACTCACAGATTCGCGAAACCATTCATAAAGCCAAAAGACAATTGAGACATTACAAGACTGAATATCCTTGCATGTTGATCTTGCACAAAGGTGATTCAATGATGGCTAGTCTTGATGTGAATATAGTGGCGGCAGCTGCGTTTGGCGACTTATCGATGAACGACAAATTGGGATGGCACTTTGGTCGCAACGGAAAGTTGTCTCCTCGCCACAATAGAACGTTTTCCGCCATAGGCATACTTGAAGAGTTCTATCCAGATAGAGAACAAGCTGTAAAAACATTTCTTGCTCAACATCCTCCCATGCAAACGGATTTGATGTGGGAAGTCGAGCAGCGATTTGATAAGTGGGCGGTAGCAAACAAGTTCGATCTAGAGAAGCGACATGTACGATTGAAGGTGATTATTAATACGTTTGCCTATAAACAAGTGCCGATAGAGTTTTTCTCTAATTTAAATGACGAAATTTACACCACCAATGAATCTGGGATGTTCGGCAGGTCTGTACCGGCCGCATGAGGTCCGGCGCGTTTCAACCACCTCTTAGCCCACTGGTACAACCGCCACGCATCTTGTACAGTGGTTCGAGTGGCGTAACGCTGATGTCCACAAAAGACAAAAACATCCCGACTGCTCGGGATTTTTTGCTTTTGTGGAAGACGGAGCGATGTTTCTGTAGCAACAGAAACCGCGAGTCAGGGTCGTGGAAATTCTCGAGCGACGGCGAGAGAATTATCCCTGACCACGATAAATTTGAATGCGCAGCATACAAATTGACACCTTTTAGGTGTCTGGTACTGTAGAGGCCAGATAGTTCCTTCAATTCAGATTCAAAAATCAGTCCGGCGCTTTGAGCGGGAGTACTCCTGCCTGAATCGCCCGACTGATTGAGTCGTGCCGCTTGGGCAAGTACCCAGTGTTCTTGAGAAAGAGGCGACACGATGAAAAAGCTTGTCGTGGTTCGTCACGGTTATTACGTGGACGACTCCAAGGGGAATCTCTCGCCCGACGGCCGGCAGCAGGTGGACCGTCTTGGCGCGGTGCTAGCACCGCAGCTCAATGGATACAGCGTTGCGCTGCTGTCTTCAATGGCGCCACGCGCCAAGGAGACATCGGAGATTCTTGCCGGTCACTTGGGGGGCATCGCCTTCGAGGAACACCTGTGTTTGTGGTCCGGCGGCGGCGATTTCCACAACGGACAAGAGGAAGACGTTCTTCGTCTCGTCGAAGAGCGTGGCCAGACACACGATGTCGTCGTGCTCTCAACGCACCTGGAGTTCATCGACTACTTCCCGACCGTGTGGGGAAAGGAGAAGGGCTTCGAGATCAAGGGTGGTTACGACACACCAAAGGGCACCGCCCGCGTCATCGACGTCGCTACCGGGCAGGAAGAGCACGTTCGTCCTGCAAGATCGTGAACCACCCGACAACTGAACAACTGAACCCGCCCGGCGCCACAAGCGCCGGGCTCTTCTTTTTTATGCAACTGACTCGCAAGAATGGTTCTTGCGAATTTTCCAACTCCGACTTAGTGTCTAGCACTCCGCTTTAGACGTGCTATAATACTCTAGGTAATCAATTAACCATTAAATTTTAGATTATGGAACAAGTCATTGGATACTGTGTGAAGTGCAAGACTAAGCGTGAGATGAAGGATGTACAGATCGTGGAGATCAAGCCTGGTCGTCCAGCTGCCAAGGGCAAATGCTCTGTTTGTGGCAC
>JBAQWR010000009.1:0-17696 GCA_049299015.1 Minisyncoccia bacterium
TGACTTTTATAATAAAAGGGTGTATATATAAATTAGGAATGCAAGGTTCGGAAGTATCGAATCTGTTTAGAATTTCATCAGGAGGTAGCCATGACTAAGTATGTCTCGACGCTTGTCGTCTTGGCACTGGTCGTGGTGACCAGTGTTTCTTGTGGTAGTGGGTCAGAGTTTGGCAAAGGGCTCGGTAATCTCGGGGGACTTATCCCGACCGGACCATCTCCGAGCGTAGGACCGTCGCCGTTTCCACCAGTGGTGGAGCCGACACCGGTGCCAACGCCGGTACCGGTACCTGATCCAGCACCAACGCCGGATCCAATCCCTGTACCGGAGCCACCAGCACCGGTTCCGCCACCCATACTGCCGTCAACAGCTTTTGACGGATCGTGGATCGGGACCGGGAGCGGAATTGCGTCCGACTCGACGCCAGTAACAGTTAGTGTCGAGTTGGAAATCGCCAACGGTGGGATTACCAAATCCCGCATTGATTACAACTTTCCGGGTGTTGTGGGCCCACCTCTGCTGCCATCCTGCCGGTTTCACCATACTGTCAATTATGGCAGTACTTGGGCCCTCCCCATCGTAGAGAACTCTTTTCTCCAAGCTCTCGCGGAGAATAAGTCGTATATCTACACCCAGACTCTTTTCAAGGGAAGGTTCACGTCGGCTGTCGAAGTGGTTGGCACAGTTACATTGGTGAATACCGGGCCGTTTAAGGATGCCTGCCCGGCTAACGCCACTCTGGAGTGGCGTGCGACAAAGAGGTAGTCCCACCGTTTTTTGCCGGCCCCGTCTAATCAACGGGTGCCGGCTTTTTTTGTAAAAAATTGTGGACAATAAGTTTGCGGAAATTCCTTTTTAGTTTAAACTTTATGTATGGAACCTCAATCTCCTCAAGTACAAAATACACCGTCTCAAAATATAAACACTCAATATCCCGCACCTCATCCTGCACCCCAACACAACAAACCTCTTTTTCTTATCTTGATTGCTTTGGTAATAGTCGTTGGAGCTCTTGGTTATGTAACTTTCTTTTCTGAACCTAAAATCACAGGCCTTGAAGTTGCCATAAAGACTACTTCATTTTTAGACAAGACTCTTCAATCTGACGGAAGTATGACTGCCGGATTCGTATGTGACATGGCCACTGATCAGTGTAATCCAATAGTACTCAACCCCAATCAACCCGATTTAAGCCAAGCCATTTACGGCTATTATGAGCTGGCCAAAGTAATGGACAATCAATCCTATAGAGCCAAATCCGATCAAGCTATTGATTTTGTTCTTGACAAATGTCGCACCAATTTTCATATGTGTGATCGGAATGTTTCTCCCATCGCCAGTTATTATTTAGACACCAAAGATAAGAAATATTTGGATGCGACATATAGCTCAGCTAAAAAATTACTCGTTTTATCTAATCAAGATTTGGTAAGCCAGGATGTGGGGCCGAATCTGGCTATTCTCTATAGAGCAACCGGAGACGATCGCTATAAAAAACGCCTTATAGATGTAGCCAACGAAGAATTATTAAGCTGGCCTCGCGGTCGTGATAGACTCGAATACTCTCTACGAGTTGTATGGTCTGTATTTATACCGGCCTACACCGTAACCAATGATCAAAAGTATCTTATTGCTTCGGAGAATTTTTTTGATAACTTTAATCTGGCCGAAAACTTTGACTTAAGTCTAGTAACTCCCGAATCAATTATTAAGGGAGTGGAGGCGCTATTAAGTTTATCTAAGATGAGTGACCATGGATCAGTATACAAGGCTAAGGCTCATGCCGCGCTTCAAGAAGTCCTGAATCAATTTTGGGATAATCCGGAAAACCCCAAATTAAATGGAGATTATGGCTTTGGCTATGCGTCGGGCACAAGTAATAAATATTTCAAAATCGCGCTCTATAACGGCTGGCTCATAAAGCTATTTGCTGTAATGGCCGATGAAAAATTTAATTTACCCACCAAATGATAAAAACATTTAAAAACTTAAGAATATCAGACCTAGTATTGATCGGGCTTTTCTACGCGAGTTTTCTTATCGGCATCTTTCTCTTGATCGGAACGAATAATGCATATGCCGCCACATGTAACTGGGAGTGCAGTGTTGCAGAATCATGTAGCGATACATGTCCCGATGCATCTGGCAACCCTGAGCCATGTAATTGCGGTTGCAACGGTGGCACTATTGACTTTGTATGTGATGATCCAGATGCATGCATTACTTATAGTCCTGATACAGATACTCCACCACCTGCTGGTGGTGGCGAAGCCTACAATACTGTCGACACATGCAGTGGTGGCGGGGGAGGTGGAGGTGGAGGTGGTGGGCCGCCTCCTCCACCACCAGGCTGTGATTTGCCTAGCTACTCCTATTTTAGCTCTGACCCGGACGACCTTATTACACACAGTCGACGTTTAGCAAACAGTGTTTGTTATTATAATGAGGGAGATGACATAGTGGATAGTCGTTGTGACAGTGGCATGAGTGCCACTAATGTAGGGACGTGGAAAGGTCGCGAAACGGATGAAAGTTGTGGTGCGACGGGTGGTTGTTATGATGTTTGCGATCAAGAAACCAATGCCAGTTATTACGGTAGGCAGAATGCTTACGCAAGCAATGACTGCGAGCGTCGTTATTCTTGTAGCATTGACAATGATCCTCAGCCAGAATGTAGTGACGATATCAACAATGACGGTGAGGAAGACGAGCTCATCGACTACCCCGCTGATCCTGGTTGTACAAATGCTGAGGATGACACTGAGTCTCCAAATCCATCCACCGTATCTCTCAATACCTCTATCGACTCTGGTTCTGGTACCGTCACCGCTTCAGGCATAGACTGCCCTGGAGATTGTAGTGAATCTTACGATCCTGATACTTGGATTACTCTCATAGCCACTCCGGCCGTCGGACAAGTTTTCATTGGCTGGTCTTCTGGTACCGGAGCTCTCTGTGTTGGTCAGACTGGCACGTGTTCCGTCCAGATAAGTGCTAACAGTACCGCCGGTGCCAACTTCAGTGCACCGTTTGATTACAGTCTCTCAAGTTCGGGTGCTTCTTACGTGACAAAGGGTTCTGGTAATACCTTCACCCAAAACACCGTTACTAAGACATTGGTTGCAGGAAACACAGAGTCAGTGACACTTTCTCTCTCTGGTGAGCCGGCAGGAGTCTCGCATACCATAGCTAATGGAAGCTGTTCGCCAACCTGTACTTCAGTCATCACCTTCACTGTTGCCCCAAGTACTGCGAATGGCACTTACCTTATCACCGTGACGGGTTCTCCACTAAACAAACAAACGAGTTTCAGCCTGGTTGTCTCTGGTGGGGGATCAATATCGGTCACCTGTTCAGCCTCTCCGACAATGGCCATTCTCGGCCAGACTGTTATCTGGACAGCCAATGTTTCTGGAGGCACAGCACCGTTTACTTACAGCTGGAGTGGTACCGATGTCCCAACTAGCCCTGCCCCTACTACCAATCCATATAGCAGGAGCTACAGCACTATTGGTCAGAAGACTGCCACTGTGACAGTGACAGATACAGCGTCTGCCCAAGCCACTTGTCCGGTCGGGGTTGTCCAGATTAACTTCGATCCTAAGTTTGAAGAGTTTTAATCCCTAAATATGGAAACAGAACAAAACACAAAAGTAGTCTCAGCCGTTGTCGTTATCATCATTATCTTATTTGCCGGATATTTCTTGATGAGCAAATATGATAGATCTCCAGAAGAGCCTGGCAATCTAGAAGGCACAGAACAAGAGCCCGTGTCAGTGGTGGTGGAAAATACTCAAAAAGTAGATGGCGTTTTGCCTGCCCCATCAGGATTCCCGACAGATATTCCTACTGAAACTGGCGCTGTTCTCGAAAGTGTCACAACCAGTTATCCAGGGCAAGGAGCTAAGCAATTAAGTCTTAGTTATCGAAGTTCGAAGACAGTGACTCAGAAATATACAGAATATAAAAACTATATGACAGCTTCTGGTTATCAGATAAAGGAAGGTGCTGCGAACTCTCCCGTCAGAGCCATCTTTGGCACAAAACAAGAGTCCAATCTATCTGTAGCTATCAGTAGTTCGGAGGGTAAAACTCTTGTCCAACTATCTTACCTTCTCAAGTCCATCTAGTTTTTCTAGATCAGCCAAACTGGCGAAACATCTGCTCTGCAGGTTTTCTGCTGAAGCCGAACAGATTTCGTAAGGCACTACTCTATCGCCCACGGACCAATAAGCTCTCATGTTTGTGAGGACACACTCATCTTGCCGGTCTTTGCCTGTGGCGTAGGCACACAGAGAGAAGACCCTCTCTTTCTTCCCAGAAGTTAGGGGGTGGATTTGTCGGGCGAAGTTGTCGTAACAAGTGTTTTTATATGATTTGTTATCTACTTTGTCACAAGCTATGGCGGTGGCCTTCAAATCGCCTTTATAATGTTGATAAATGAGGGTGGCTTGATTGGCCCAACAGCCCCTCAAATATTTTTCTTGTATGCGCGGGTCGTTGCATGGGTAATAAATGTCGTCATCCTTTACCCATCTATTTTCCGATGGTACACCATCGTGGACGCCCCAGACATTTTCCATGAAAACCCCGTCGTAACAGTTGAAGTAGGCAAATCCCTCGACTTTGGCACCAAGCTCATCGCACATGAGGAGTGCCTCTATAAGATCGTAGTCGTGCCAAGCTACGAAACCATGCCCAGCACCGTGAGCGCATTGTGCCGCTACCCCTAGGGATACCTCATTACATTTATCCATGGTCTCAACTAAGCCTCCAATACCATGATCTGCCAAAGTATTGAGAATAACTGAGTGGTAACAGGCCGAGAGGAAGTAATCCCGACAGAGAGCTAGTCCCTCAGGACCGTATTTGTCATAAATGTAATCTCCCACTACGTGGGTCAAGAGGTGAGTTGCGCCAGTAAAGGGCAGTCCGGACTTGAACATTTGTTCCTGAGCTTCTATTGGCCCCACTCTATCTAAAAGTTTTTTCAGAACCTCTTCTTGCTCCTCCTCTGACTCCAGATTTTTTATATATTCAATTTCCGAGACAGAAATATTCTTCATTACCACAACAAACGCTACTGCCAACAGAATAACTATGATCACAAGAGTGGCCCAACTTCTGGTGGTGTTCACGTGTTTACAATTAGCAACATATTTTATCATAGCGTGATAAAATAAGATGAACTATGCACATCGATGAAAGCGAATTAGAGAGTTTCATGCTCGACTCCGGTCTTGTTTCAAAGAAAGAGATCGATCTTGCCAGAAGTGAGGCCAAGAAAAAAGATATAAGTATCGGCAAGGTTTTAGTGAACAAGGGCGCCTTGACCGAAGACGATCTGCGCAGAATGCAAGCTTATATTCTCGGTATACCCTTCGTCAATCTTAGGGATCAGAAACTAGATTTCGCGGTACTTTCTCTCATTCCCGAGCCGATCGCTAGGAACCACAACATTGTCGCCTTCAAGAGAAACGACGATAGTCTTGAGGTGGCCATGCTTGATACCGACAACTTAACGGCCATCGACTTTATCAAAAAGAAGGTTGAACTCAAGATTTTGCCCCGTCTGACAGATGATGAATCTATGAAATGGGCACTGATGTCCTATCAGAAAACCCTCAAGGCCGAGTTTGGAGATATTATCCAGAAAGAGGCCAGTTCTCTAGCAGATTTGAGTAAAAAAATTAGTGGAGACGATGTCACAGAAGACGATCTTAAAAAGTTGGCCGAAGATGTACCGGTGGTGCGTATTGTGGACACTCTTCTCAAACACGCCATCATTCAAGATGCTTCAGATATTCATATCGAGCCGGAAGAAGACAAAGTTTTGGTACGTTATCGTATCGACGGCATCTTGCGCGACGCCATGGTCTTGCCCAAAAACACCGCTTCCGGTATCACTGCTCGTATCAAAGTGCTTTCCAGTCTCAAACTCGATGAGAAGCGTATTCCTCAAGATGGGCGGTTCAAGATCGATGTCGGAGGTGAGAAAGTTTCTTTCAGAGTCTCGACCTTGCCAGTTTATTACGGCGAGAAGACTGTTATGCGACTTCTCCGCGAGAGTGTTTCCGGGTTTACCCTGGAGACTCTTGGATTCCACGGTCATGGTTTGGAGGATTTGCACAAATCGCTCAAGGTAACGACGGGCATGATCCTCGCCACCGGTCCTACTGGATCTGGTAAGACCACCACTCTCTATACCATGCTTGATATTGTCAATACCCCAGACGTGAATATTTCTACCATCGAGGATCCGGTTGAGTATCAGATGACGCGTATCAATCAGACACAAGTCCGTCCAGAGATTGGTCTCACATTTGCCAACGGCCTTCGCACTCTTGTACGTCAGGATCCGGACATCATCATGGTGGGGGAGATCCGCGACAACGAAACCGCGGCGCTCGCCATCAACGCATCTTTAACCGGGCACTTAGTGCTCTCGACCTTGCACACCAACTCGGCCGCCGGTGCTATACCGAGGCTTTTAGACATGAAGGCAGAGCCATTTCTCCTGGTCTCTACTGTAAATATCATTATTGCTCAACGCTTAGTCAGGAAGTTGACTACTTCGAAAACCAAATATTTTCTGAACAAAGAAGAGTTGGCTACACTCGGTGATGTCGTCTCACTCGACAGGATTCTAACTATCCTTAAAGAAGAAAAAATTATTAACAAGAGTGATACTTTCGAAAAGGTTCCGTTCTACAAACCTAAGCCGGGGAATGATTCCGAAGACGGATACTCTAGTCGTATTGGTATACATGAAGTACTCAAGGTAACACCGACCATTAAGGACTTGATCATGAAAGGGGCGACAGCGGGGGAGATAGAGAAACAAGCGAAGTCCGAAGGTATGATGACGATGATCGAGGACGGCATCTTCAAAGCGGCCCAAGGCGTGACCACTATCGAGGAAGTCCTGAGAGTAATTTCAGAATAATATGACCCTTTATAAATATAAAGCTAGAAATAAGGAAGGCAATGAGTATGAAAGGACTCTAGAGGTAAAAAGTCGTCTCGATCTCTACGGCGTCATTCGCGAGGAAGGTGGCACTGTAGTCTCTATCAAAGAAGTGAAGAGCATTACATCCCTATTTTCCTTCCGGAGTATGTTTGGCGGTGTCAAAACTCAACAGAAAATAACCTTTGCCAAAAATCTTGGTTCAATGATAGACGCCGGTTTGCCAGTCACGCGCGCTCTGGGAGTTATGGGTAAGCAATCGAAGAGCAAAGTTTTCAAAAAACTTGTTTCAGATCTTGAAGAAGATGTCAGCCATGGCAAAACGCTGTCAGAATCAATGAAGAAGTACCCGAAGGTCTTTTCTCCACTCTTTGTATCTATGGTTAAGGCGGGAGAGGAGTCGGGCACAGTTTCTGCTTCCCTAAACATTGTGGCAAGCCAGATGGAGAAGTCATATCTTTTGGCCAAGAAGGTTCGTGGCGCGATGATCTATCCGGCCGTTATCATCTCGGTAATGATTGTTATAGCTGTTCTTATGCTTATATACATGGTTCCTACTTTGACGGCCACTTTCGAGGGCATAGGGGTCAAACTTCCTCTGGCTACTCGCATGCTTATCTCTGCCAGCGATTTTCTAGTCGCACATACCCTCCTTGTCTTAGCTGTTGTCGTGGCTCTCATAGCTTCTATAAGCTTTTTCTTCAAAAGTGCTATTGGTAAATCTCTACTAGATTCGGCCTCTATTCGTTTACCCCTCATCGGCCAGATAGTCAAAGAGGTGCAAACAGCTCGCACCACGCGTACTCTTTCATCTCTGTTGTCGGCGGGAGTGGAGATAGTAGTGGCTTTCGATGTTACCATAGATGTTTTGCAGAATCATCTCTATAAAAGTGCTCTTAAGCGAGTGCGCGACGCTATCCAGAAAGGGGAGTCTATGTCGGCTGTATTTGCCGAGTACGAAAATCTCTACCCCTTATTTGTCGGCGAGATGGTCGCCGTTGGCGAAGAGACTGGTAAAATTTCAGAAATGCTTGTAAACGTAGCCAACTATTATGAAAACGAAGTGGATCAGAAGACGAAAGACCTTTCTACCATCATCGAGCCAGTACTGATGATCATTATTGGTGCTGGGGTGGGCTTCTTTGCTATCTCGATGCTTGCCCCGACTTACTCTCTGGTGGATTATATTTAACATGATTAAGAAAAAAGGATTTACTCTAATTGAAGTTATCATCGCCACAGCTGTATTTCTCCTTTTTGCTGTTGGGGTTTATCAGGCTTACGCCGCTATTTATGCCGCCATCTCCTCTACTCGTTATAAGGCTCTGGCCGCTGATCTAGCCAACAGTCGCTTCGAGACTATCAAAAATATGCCTTACTCCACTGTCGGTATCGTCGGCGGTAACCCTGTTGGGATACTAGCATCAGTACAAACAGTGGTCAGTGACAAAGTTTCGTTTGTTGTTACTACCACCATAGTCAATGTCGACGATCCTTTCGACGGTCTTTCTGGGGGTGCTGATATGTTCCCCGCTGACTACAAGTTGGTCGAGATAAAAATAGAGTGTTCGATGTGCAAGAGCTTTACCCCCATGATTATTACAGGCAGAGTGGCGCCTAAGAATCTTGAATCATGAAAAAATCTGGCTTCACTATCGTAGAATTTCTCTTCGCCATTGTCATGGCGACCGCCATCATTTTTGTCATCACTTTGTTTGCTAGAAATATTATCAGCCTGAATTCTTCGGCCCAATCCAGCATGACGGCTATGCTCGAAGGCAGGAAAATCTTGAGTGTGATGGTCAAAGAATTTCGTTCGGCTGTTCCTTCGGCCTTGGGTTCCTACCCTGTAGAATCTGTTTCGACTAGCACCATTATTTTCTTCGCCGATGTGAATGGTGACAATGTGGCCGACCGCGTCCGCTACTTCATAGACACAGTATCTAATAAAAAATCTGTAAAAAGAGGGGTGGTCTTGGCGGCTGGAGAGCCTCCCGCATACAATCTTGGATCCGAAACTCTCTCTACTTTAGTTACCGATCTACTCAATGGTACTTCGACTCCACTCTTTGATTATTACAATGGCAATTATGCTGGTACCTCAAGCCCACTGTCCATACCAGTAAGTATTCCGGCCGTCAGACTTATCAAAATTACTATCAAGATAGAGAGGGATCCCAATCGCGCTCCAGAACTCATGACTCTCACTTCGCAAGCTGAGTTGAGGAATCTTAAAGACAATTTATGATAAAAAAATCTCATCACAACGGCGGATATTTACTCATTCAAGTTTTAGTTTTTGGAGCGGTGGCTATAGTTATAATTGGCGGGCTCGTTGCTTTCGCCGCCGCCAATGCCAAGCTCGGCCGCCACATTGTCTCGTCTGAACGGGCCTTCCAGATGGCCGAAGCTGGTCTTGAGTACTACCGATGGCACTTAGCTCATGCTCCGAGCGATTATACAGATGGTACGGGTGCGGCAGGTCCGTATGTCAAAAATTTCTATGATAGAAACGGAGTTCTCAAGGGTACTTTTACTCTCACTATCACCCCTCCTCCACTCGGTTCAACTTTGGTAACGATACAGTCTGTCGGGGTGCCTATTGAAGATACTAATATCAAGCGAACCATTGTATCGAGACTTGCTATACCATCATTTGCAAACTTCGCCGCTGTGGCTGATGCTAATATGCGTTTCGGTAGTGGAACAGAAGTGTTTGGCCCAGTTCACTCCAATTTTGGTGTACGTTTCGATGGTTTGGCTCACAATCTAGTTACAAGTCATTTGTCTAGTTATGATGATCTTGTTCATGATGATTCTGGTGCTGAAAAACTTGAATTTGGTGTCCACACTCATGTCAACCCACCGCCGGGAAGTGGTTACAATTCCAACTATCGTCCATTAGAAACCCCACCCAATCCTGTCCAAGCAAGAACTGATGTTTTTATCGCGGGTAGATCTTTTCCTGCACCGGAGATTATCTTCGCTGATATTAATGGTGATTTAACACAGATGAAGATTGATGCACAGCCAGGGGTCGGCGGTCTGTATTTCGCTAGTTCAACAGTCGCTGGATATAAAATTGTTTTAAAAACCAATGACACCTTAGATCTGTATAAAGTTAATAATCTGCGTACCTTCACCCCGTCGAGTTGTTCAGATACAGATGGTACCTGGACAGCGAGCACCACGGTTCTCATGGGCAATTATCCTTTTCCTGCCAATGGCCTGGTATTTTTAGAAGATCACGTTTGGGTGGAAGGCACTATTGATACTGCGCGTTTGACTATTGTGGCGGCACGCATGCCAGACCCCGGTGCTGGTAATAGGAAGTCGATGACTATAAATAATGATGTGCTCTATACTAATTATAATGGCACGGATGCCCTCGCCCTGATAGGTCAAAACAATGTCAATGTTGGTTTTTATAGCGAAGACAATCTTCGCATCGATGCCGCACTAGTAGCTCAGAATGGTAGAGTAGGAAGATTCCAGTATGAAGATACTGATTGCACTCCATATAGAACTAGAAGCACCATCACTCCCTATGGCACTATCGTGACCGCCCTGCAATACGGTTTTGCTTATGGCGATCCTGTCACCAATGGTTATTCTTTTCGTAATCTTATATATGACTCCTTCTTTCTCTATAATCCACCGCCATTTTTCCCAAAAACAGAGGATTTTCACGAGGTTATCTCTTGGAAGGAAATAGAGTAGAATATGGTTATGGCAAAGCTGACTCTCGTCGCAAATTGGAAAAATCATCCAGGCTCTCTTAGTGAGGCCAAGACCCTCCTCAGACAACTCTCGGCAAACAAGGCTCTTTACCGCAATCTTTCTTTGTTTATCGCTCCGCCCCTGTCATATTTCGAGTCTGTTTCTGATAAATCTAGAAATTATGCAAATTTGGCTTCCCAAGACATTACTCTCGTTACAAAGACTACTACCGGAGATATAACGCCAGATATCTTGAAAAGTTTCGGCACGAGGCTCGCCATCATTGGTCATAGTGAACGAAGAGCTCTAGGGGAAACATCGGCAGAAGTATCCAGGAAGGTAAAAGTAGCTATGAGCTCAGGTCTCACACCACTTGTCTGCATCGGAGAAAAGGAAAGAGATAATGACGGAGAACATTTTGAATTCTTGCGTGAACAATTGAAATCCTCACTGGCCGGTTTTAGTCGTAGAGGCGATGCTTCCAAGATCATCTTGGCTTATGAACCAGTCTGGGCCATAGGTAAGAATGCTAATGCCGCATTGTCACCCGGGGATCTATCCCAAACCGTGATCTTCATCAAGAAAGTTCTTAGTGATATGTTCGGTCGTTCCGTGGCTGAAAAGATCCCGATTCTATATGGCGGCTCTGTAGAGCCGGCAAATGTTGGCGGTTTGGTGTCTGGCACTGGCATCAGAGGATTTCTTGTCGGTCATAGCTCTCTAAATGCCAAGAGTTTCAAAATAATAGCGGAGGCACTCCTCGCTAAAAAATAAAATGAAGTCTATTACTGAAGCAGGGGATTTGAAAAGCAAAAAGGTTTTGGTGCGTGTCGATTGGAGTGTTCCCACTCAAGACGGCGAGGTGCTAGATGACTATCCGATCAAGAAATCTCTACCCACTATAGAATATTTGCAAAAAGCTGGGGCGATTGTCACTTTGATAAGTCACGCAGAGAAAGATAGTGAATCTCTACTTCCAATATTCGAACATGCAAGACAATATTTACCCCTCCTCACGTTTGTAGAGCCAAGTGATCTAGTTCTTCTAGAAAATCTACGCCAAAATCCTGGGGAAAAAGAGAATTCGGCGAAGTATGCAAAAGAACTTGCCAAGCTCGGTGATATTTATGTCAACGAAGCGTTCCCAGAGTCTCATCGCGAGTACGCTTCTATGGTGGGGGTGCCTAAACTTCTGCCAAGCTTTGCTGGTTTAAGGCTGAAGGAGGAGGTTGATAAACTCTCAAGTGTTTTCTACCCCAATCACCCATTCCTCTTCATAATCGGTGGGGCAAAATTTGATACTAAGTTGCCACTTTTGAAAAAGTTCATCAACATAGCCGATCATATTTTCGTTGGCGGAGCTTTGGCCAATAATTTCTTCAAAGAACAGGGGCAAGATATCGGCACCTCACTTGTCAAAGAAGGCAACTTCGGGTTAAAGGAACTTCTAGACACCGGCAAAATTATTTTACCGGAGGATACTATTATAGATGGAGGTAAGATTATGGATGTTGGGCCCAAGACTATAGAAAATCTTAAATCAAAGATATCCTCTTCCAAATTGATTCTATGGAACGGCCCTCTTGGTTTTTGCGAGCTTGGTTACAAAGTAGCTACGCTAGAATTGGCCAAGTTAATATCTGAATTTGGCCACGAGTCTATAGTTGGTGGGGGAGATACTCTAGCCGCCATAAAAAGCCTAGATATTTTAGATAAATTCTCCTTCGTCTCTACTGGTGGCGGTGCCATGCTCGATTTTCTTGCTACTGGTACTTTACCCGGCATCGAAGCACTTAAGCAGGATTAAAACGTGGGTAGATATGCATGTGGTAATGGAAAACCTCTTGTCCAGCAGCAGGCCCGTTAGCTTGAGTAATGTAGATGCCATCGCATTTAAATTCTTCCTTCACTCGTTTGGCCATACGTATTGAAGTTTCCATAATCTCGGCGCCAGTTTTATCATCTAGAGAGTAGATATCAGTTATGTGTTTCTTCGGTACGACAAGAGGATGATTTTCTAGAGACATAAAGACAATGACATCTTCATTTTCATCCAGAATGTTTCCAGGAATTTCCCTCTTTATAATTTTACAAAAAATGCAGTTTGGATCAGTCATTAATAGTCTCTATATTCTACCAATCGGCCCAATTGATCAAAAAGTTCTATGGTCTCATACTCTTTGGCCCACATTTCCCAGCCTTTTCCCAGAAAGATTCGCCACGTTTGACCAGAGAAGTTTGTGTCGCTAGAGTGGTTAGCTATACAGGAGTTATAGTTGAAATGATTTTTGATAAACGCGACACACGAGCTTGAGAGAGGTGTCCCGTCGACGCAGTTGTGACATATTTCTCCGTCCCTATCGCGAGTATCAAATTCCGGGGTATGACAAGAGGACATTCTCTCTATAAATTTCCGACACTCACTGCTCTGATTACTTACTCCGAGTTCATCTGCTGGTCTAGGGCAGTTGCGAGACAAGGGCGGGGTGAATGCATATTCAGGCAGGTCTTCGAGGTAGCCGCTACAACTATTTTCTTTGAAACTGACGATCTTGTAAGGAGACTGTGACCCCATGACGCCCGTGGTGACGATAGCTTGCTCGCCACTTTTGAGTACCACATTTTGCAATGCACTGTATCCGTAAGGCGAGATGAACAAGGCCGCTTTAGGAATGATAGCTATATCAGATGAGAAATATTGCAAAGAGCCACCGCTATCATAAGCACGTTTATCCTTACCATTTTTGAGCTGCCAATTGGTGATATCGATAGAGTTTCTCCCATAGTTGTAGATTGTAATGTACTCTTCATATGATTGATAGACATATGCCGCATTGCCACTATTGATAGTAATATCTTGGGCATATGAGGAGTTAGGTGTGGAGATGACAGCTCCGTTTGAACTGGTATTTTGTGAGGTATTGTCTGTGGAGTTTGGAGATCCTTTGGGCATAAGGATAATGATGACTAGTAACACTGCCAAAATAATCATACCTTCAGTAGTGCTGTCGCCTTTGTTCATTATTCTATCTTAACCCCCATGCTAGAATATCTCAATGCAACACTTTCCTGAGCTATTTGAAACATTACTCAAGCAACGTGGCGTTCTACCAGAAGATCAAGAAGCTTTCTTGAGTCCTGACTACGCCAAACTCCACGATCCTCTGCTTCTGCCAGATATGGAGAAGGCTCGGACTCGTCTGATAAGTGCGATCCAGAATGACGAACACATTGTGGTGTTTTCTGACTATGATGCCGATGGGATACCAGGTGCGGTGGTGGTTTCTGATTTTTTCAAAAGGATTAATTACAAAAATATTTCCTTCTACATTCCTCATCGACACGATGAAGGCTTCGGTCTCAATCTCGAAGCGATAGGTGAGTGTCATGAACGTGGTGCGAAACTCATCATCACTGTTGACTGCGGTATCGCTGATATCAAAGAAGTGCAACTTGCCAATAAAAATGGAATAGATGTCATCATCACCGATCACCACGAGCCTAAAACAGTTCTACCAGAAGCATTTGCCATAGTTAATCCCAAGAGGAAAGACTCGAAATATCCTTTCAAAGAAATTTGCGGTTCGGCAGTGATTTTTAAGTTAGTTCAGGCTACTTTAGCCAAAGAATCTTTTGGAGTAAAACCAGGTATGGAGAAATGGTCTCTCGACATGGTCGCGATCGCTACGTTGTCTGATATGGTGCCTCTAGTGGGCGAGAACAGGATTCTGGCAAGTTTCGGTCTCGATGTTTTGCGCAAATCTCCACGGCTAGGATTGGCCGCCCTTTTCAAAAACCTTAATCTCAATCAGAGAAACCTTTGCGAAGACGACATCGCTTTCATGATCACTCCGCGTATCAACGCCGCATCGAGGATGGGAGTACCAGAGGATGCCTTCAAGCTTCTCTCCACCTCTGATCCGGTTGAGGCAGAACGATTGGCTGCACATTTAGAGAAGATTAACAACGAACGCAAAGGGGTGGTGGCAAGTTACGTCAAGGAAGCTAAGTCACAACTGGAGAGGAGACAAGAAATAAAAAAAGTGATTGTGATAGGAAGTCCAGAGTGGCGTCCTGCTTTAGTGGGTCTGGTAGCCAATTCACTCGTCGAGGAGTATGGCCGGCCGGCTTTCGTCTGGGGGAGGGATGGGGACGGGGTGATTAAAGGTTCGTGCAGAACATGCAATGGCTATGAACTCCATGTCCTCATGGATTTAGTGCCAGATTCTTTCCTAGAATCTGGCGGGCATGCTGGAGCTGGTGGATTTTCTACCGATCTTGAGAGACTAACTTCTCTAGAAGAAAAATTATCTGAAGCACTTCTCAGTCTAGAGAGTTCAGAAAAAGAAATAGAAAAAGGTTTACCCATCAGCCTCTCTGATGTCAGTGAGAATCTCTGGAGTGTTGTTTCCCAATTTGCGCCCTTCGGCATCGGCAATGAAAAGCCAATTTTTAAAATTAGTAACGTTCCGATAAAAACTATTCGCCAATTCGGTAAGGAAAATAATCACTTAGAGCTGACTCTAGCTCCAAATATCAAGGCCATTTCCTTCTTCTCTTCTCCAGAATCCTACTTCCTAAATCCTAAATCCACTTCTTGCACCTTGCTTGCAAACTTAGAGAAATCCTACTTCCGCGACCGCCCCGAATTACGCCTTAGAATAGTCAATATAGAGCCATGATCACTATTTACACAGACGGATCTTCACGAGGCAATCCTGGGCCTGGTGGCTGGGCGGGGGTACTTATCTACGATAAGAATGATCAAGCCCCAATGTCCAATGATCAATGGGTTACCGAGATTGGGGGGAGAGAAGAACATACGACCAATAACCGCATGGAATTAACCGCGGCCATAGAGTCTCTTGAGTTGGTATCCAAGCTAGTCCCTAGCGCCAAGCCCCTAGAAGCTAGTCTTTATACTGATTCAGAATATGTCATGAAGGGTATCACCGAGTGGGTTCATAACTGGCAGAAGAAAGGTTGGAGGACGGCCAATAAAAAACCGGTACTTAACCAGGATCTATGGCAGAGACTTCTAGAGGTCACAGAAGGCAAGAATATCGAGTGGAAATATGTGGCTGGGCATGCCGGTGTAGATCTCAATGAGCGTGCTGACGTCATTGCTACAGAGTTTGCCGATGGTTTGAATCCAAGTTTATACAATGGACCAAGAGAGAAATACAAATAGCATTTTTGTTTTCATATCAGGGTTTATTTTATCTGTTTTAATCTCATCTTTTGTCCATATTAGTATTGTGGTGGGATTTTTCATTGTTTTTGTCGGCTCGATCGTCCTTGTCATAGAAAAGATTTGGAGTAGAAGTGTCAGTAAAGAAGTTTTATTTCTTTCTCTACTCTTAATTTCATTTGGTCTCGGTGCTGTGCGTTACTTTATGAAAGATTTCCACGAACCTCTTACGCCGAGCTCAACAGGTATTGTGATAAACGAGCCAGAACAGAAGGAAAATAGTACAAGTTTTGTTTTACTCTCTGACAATGGAGAAAAACTTTTGGTCGGTACCGATTTATACAGCTCGGTCCAGTATGGAGACAGGGTGGAAGTGGATGGGAAGTTACAAGAGCCCTCTGTTATAGATGATGGTACTGGTCGACCGTTTGATTACGCCAAATTCTTGGCCAAAGATGACATTTACTTCACTATGAGTTTCACTAAAGTGGAGATTGTCTCGCGTGGGAATGGCAATTTTATAAAATCTAAGTTATTCAGACTCAAAAACAGTTTCATAGGTAAGGTCAGAGAAATTTTCGCAGAACCAGAGTCCTCATTGCTCTCTGGCCTTATCGTGGCCGGTAAAGGAGCGATGCCCAAAGATATTTTGGAAGAATTTCGCCGAGCGGGGGTGATCCATATCGTGGTTTTGTCTGGTTATAACATCACGATCATTGCTGATTTTATGCGCAAGATTTTTGAAAATATTTTTATCTGGTCGAAGATGGGAGTTCGACCACAACTTGCCGCCGGAGCCTCTATCTTCGGTATCATCCTCTTCGTTTTGATGACAGGAGCGGAGGCGACAGTAGTACGCGCGGCGCTTATGGTGCTTGTAGTTATAGGGGCCAAGATGTTTGGCCGCAATTATTCAGCGCCGCGGGCGCTGGTGGCCGCGGCATTCCTCATGATCGTTCACAATCCAAAGATTCTTGTTTTCGACCCCTCTTTCCAATTATCTTTCTTGGCCACAAGCGGGCTTATTTTCCTCTCACCTCTAGTTGAGAAACATCTCAAGTGGTTGTCAGACAAATGGGGCGCTCGCACCATGCTCTCCACGACCATCGCTACTCAAATAACAGTATTGCCATTCCTTATCTATTCTATGGGCAATGTTTCTCTAGTCTCACTTCCGGCCAATATTCTAATACTGCTCACTATCCCGTTCACCATGCTTACGGGGTTCGTCGCCACTCTAGTCGCATATATAAGTTCAGCACTTGCTTTACCTTTGTCTTTTGTCGCCCACCTTTTACTTGCTTGGACTCTTGGGGTTTCGCATTATCTTGGCAATCTCTCTTTTGCTTCTGTCAGCGTCCCGCCATTATCTTGGTGGTTCATAGCTCTAGTCTATCTAGCAATGATTATTTTTGTACGGCGTTTGCGAAATGCTGACCAAAATAACTAATTTTATTCAAGATTCCCAAAACAATAATTTTAATATAGTATGCCTTCAGGCAATTTTCGAAAGGAACAGGCATGAAAAACGCGCCTATCGCTACTGGAAAGGTAGACGAACTTCTAGTGGACGGAAAGAAGGTTCAATCTGCCTACTTCGACTTCCGCGGTCCAGTGGGTGACCGCCACAGTGACCTGACCAGACACCTCAGTGGTCATGATGGAGGCTACATCAGCACCTCGGGTTTACAGAAGGGCGATGTGGTTTTCAACACGCGCATGTGGACGGCCATATCACTGGAAGAAACTGTTGCGATCGAGAAAATTATCGGTCGCGGGATCCCATCAGGGTGTTTGTTGGAGAATCTGGTGATCTCT
>JBAQWR010000010.1:0-11052 GCA_049299015.1 Minisyncoccia bacterium
CCCCTAGAGTGTATCTATCGCTTCAAGGCTGAGCATCCAGAATACAAAGATACCAAGATGACTTATCTCGGCAGGCTTGATCCTATGGCCGAAGGTTTACTTCTCGTGCTTGCCGGTAATACCAGAGAGAAAGAAAAATATCTGGCTCTAGATAAAACTTATGAGTTCGAAGTGCTTTGGGGGTTTGGAAGTGACACTTATGATATTTTAGGGAAAATCTCTGAAGATCTGACTCCACAGAAGCTGGAAAATAAAATGGAAGGTCTTCTCAAAAAAATCAGAGAGAAGAAGTCTCAAGTGTATCCCGCGTATTCCTCGCGAACTGTTTCAGGTAAATCTCTTTTTATGTGGGCCAGAGAAAATAAAATAGAAGAAATAGATATTCCAACCAGAAGTATCAAAATTTTCTCACTCACTCATGTTCACACCAGGGTGATAACTGGCAGAGAGATTTTGGCAGAAGTCACAAGGAGGATCGGTCTAGTCTCTGGGGACTTTAGACAAAAGGAAATATTGGGTATCTGGCAAAATGCTCTTATAGCTAGGCCAAATGAAACATTTCTTATTTCAAAATTTGTAATCGATGTTTCGAGCGGCACTTATGTACGCGGACTTGCGCATGAGATGGGTAAGTTATTGAAATCCTCGGCATTGGCCTGGGGTATAAAACGTACCAGAGTGGGGGAGTATAAAATAGGTTAAGTTTCCGCAAAGCTGGCTAGAAAAACCACACAGTAATTTCTTGCTAGAAATTCTCCTCGAACTCGCGCCGCCGCGCTCCGTTAGGCTTTTTCTAACCACTTTGCTACAACTTTTTTAAACCAAACGAAAAGGCCATCTCGCAGTGAGACGGCCAGCAGACGCTTATCCCCGTCGGCTTTGGGAGGGCTTTGCCCTGGTTGTGAAATATCGGAAGGTGGTTTTCAACAGACGCACCGGTGCCGCGCACCGGCCCTTCGCGGGGGAGTGCATTACACTCCGGGCAAGAGGCCGCAGGCTTTGGTCGCGGTCCTGAATCCCCACCTTCCTACTTCTAATGTAGCATACTATGATATTCTTGTCAAGTAAATTTTGTATAAAAATCAATTTTCTTTGATGAAATCTTAAAATATGGCTCAAAATCAACCTTTTTTCGAGGCTTTCGAGCGTTCTTGCTGTGTTAAATGAGTCTTGCGGAGCTTGACTTTGTATAGCGATGGCTATACACTCAACATATCACTACGAAAAGGACCCTTGTGCAGATACGTCTGCGCTGGGGGCTTTTTCTTTTTACAGACTACCTCGAAAACTTATGATATTGGTCGTTCAGAAATAGTATCGGAACGTTTTTATTTTTCAGCAAAATAGAGCACTTTTTATCGTCTGGAGCAATTACGCATTCTAGGCCAGAGTTGTCTTTCAAGAATTCCACAAGACATCCGAAGTCTCCGTCGCCAGTTATGAGAATGCACTTATCGAAGGATTTAGTATAGAAATCTGAAACTGCCTTCAAAACAAGCTCGGCATCGCAGTTTCCCTTTACATTTCCACCCACGGAAACCGTCTGCTTGAAAATAAGAATGAACCCGCTTTCTTGGAGGTATTCGTAGAATTTTGCCCTACTCGCTACCAAGCCTATAAAGAGGTAAACATTTTCTGGCTTATATTTCTGCCTCAGCCAACCACGGAGTTTCTTGTAGTCTATTTCAAAGCCGAGTTCTTTAGCACTTCTGTATAAATTGTTTCCATCTATGTAGATGTTGATCTTACTCATTTAAATACTTTAACATATCAAACGCACGAGAGTGGGGGAGTATAAAGTTTAGACAAACGAAAAGGCCGCGACGATATTGCTGTCGCGGCCTCTGGTCAGATCATTTTGGGCAGTTCGTGCCTACCAGTCGATCCAGAACGTGAGAGGGGGCCACCCCATCCCGAACAAAAGGAAGGAAAAGACCATACTGGGGTCAATGTATGCCGATATGATCCCTCCAGCGGCGAGGGCGACGACGATGTTCGTTGCCATTACACGGCGTTCGCGCATCAGTGGCGTGATGATCTCGCCACGACACAAGAAGTAGCTTGGTACCGCGGTCGACAATAAGACGAAGAGCATCAATATCGGGTGGGCACCTTCCATCATGAACCTCCAGATTAAACAATATGTTTAAATAGCTTACCGGTCAATGTGCCAAAAACACTAACACTTATTTCAAATCCTTTCTCTGGGCTTTGTTGCGATCGGTTTGGGTGAGTAAAACTTTGCGGAGGCGGACGGAGGCTGGGGTAATTTCTATATATTCGTCATCATTCATGATTTCCATTGCGCGTTCGATATCGAGCTTGAAGGCAGGTTCCAGATAGACTTTGTCGTCCGAGCCAGAAGCACGCATGTTGGTGAGTTGTTTGCCTTTGGTAGGGTTTACATACATATCTTCACCTTTGGAAGAATTACCGATCACTTGTCCCGCATAAACTTCATTTCCTGGTTCGACATAGAGAGTGCCTCGCTGTTGGAGGTTATCGAGCGAGAAGGCAAGACACTTGCCAGCTTCCATCGAGATCATCGCTCCCACATCGTGATGATCGATCGGTCCGGCATAAGGTTTGAATGCTGTGAAGCGGGAAGACAATATTCCTAAGCCCTTGGTAGCGACCACGAATTCTCCTTTGTAACCCAAAAGACCGCGAGTCGGAGCTTCGAAGATGAGGCGGGTTCCGCCATTCTCAGTCTTCATATCCATAAGAGTTGCTTTGCGCTGATTCAAAGCAGAGATGACAGTACTACTCGTCTCTTCTGGTACATCGATGACTACTTCTTCAAATGGTTCGGTCTTCACCCCACCTTCTTCTTTGAAAATAACTTTCGGTTGCGAAACTTGGAGTTCGAATCCTTCTCGACGCATGTTTTCGCACAGTATTGCTATGTGTAATTCTCCGCGACCGTACACGGTGTAGTAGTCGCTAGTGGCAAAATCAACTTTGAGCCCCACGTTGACCTCGAGTTCTTTCTCGAGACGTTCGCGGATCTGGCGGCCGGTGACAAACTTGCCCTCTTTCCCTGCAAAAGGGGAGTTGTTGACGAGGAAGTTGAGAGAGATGGTCGGCTCATCGACGTTGATCGATGGTAAGGCCTCCGAATCTTGGCTACCAAGAATCGTGTCCCCGATAAATATTTCTGGCAATCCTGCGAGCATTACGATGTCGCCGGCAATTGCCTCTTCAGATTCTTTCCTCTTAATACCCTCGAAGGTAAATAGCTTGGTAATCTTACCTTTGAAACTGCCACCCTTCTGTTGCTTCACAAATACTTCTTGCCCAGTTTTGAGCACACCTTCGTAGACGCGAGCGATAGCCATACGTCCGAGGAAATTGTCATAAGCAAGGTTAAACGGCTGTAGGCGCACAGGGACGGTCAGGTTTTGCGTAGCTGCAGGCACATGTTCTAGGACGACGTCGAGTAGTGGAGTGAGATCTTTGGATTCATCTTTCAAATTTTTCTTCGCGATACCTTCACGCCCTATGGCATAGACAGTAGGGAACTCGATCTGCTCATTGTTCGCGCCAAGTTCGAGGAAAAGTTCCAAGACAGCTTCATGTACCCAATCTGGTCGAGCGGCAGGTTTGTCTATCTTATTGATCACTACGATTGGCTTGAGACCAAGCTCGAGAGATTTCTTCAAGACGAAACGTGTTTGGGGCATAGGCCCTTCCTGCGCATCCACGATAAGTAAGACGGTATCGATAGAACGCAAAACTCGTTCAACTTCAGAACCGAAATCAGAGTGGCCGGGGGTGTCCACGATATTGATCTTCGTGTCTTTATAAAATAGGGAAGTGTTTTTAGAATAAATAGTGATACCGCGCTCCTTCTCTAAAGCGTTGGAGTCCATGCTCTCACCCTCGGCAAACATCCCATTCTGACGCAAAATAGCATCAGTAAGAGTGGTCTTGCCGTGGTCCACATGTGCGATAATAGCGATATTTCGTATTTCCATCCGGATAGTGAAAAATGCCGTCGCTCTAAATGAGCGGCTGCACATTACTTAAATTAATATTGTTAATATAGATCTTTTTCATACTCTATTTTCTCATGGATTATTTAACGGCATTTTCTACTACCGGATCCATAATGAAACCGCCTCCCGGCGGTGATAGGGTAATTAAAGCATTAAAACCTCTTTAAAGCAAATTATCTCTCCTGGAGCTGGCCGTTTATATAGATGAATTGTTTAGACATTGGCACAGTCGGTTCGGCGGCCATAGGCTCATCAGCTTCGCGGTCTAGGTAGTTTACAGTTACAACTCCGTTACCTATAGAGATAGATTCGGGGCTAACACGGTCTCCGATGAAGAGGGCGAGAGAACCTTTGTAGTTTACAGGCCCAGAGACAAAAGCCGCTACGTATATAAATGTGCCAGATCCGGCGCCGTAGCGCGCGAGAAGAAGGGCAGTATCTTCTTTGCCATCAGCATTGACATCGCCGTAGGCAAACTCATCCATCAAGACAACTTCTTCTGTGAGAGCACTTCCGCCAACCGCAATCTCTTTTCTTCCGGCCGTGAGTGTGACTGGCCCGTCTTCGAAGTTGAACGTGGCATTCGATGGGTCTGGGCGGAAATTACCACTTTCATTTGTCGTCGGGGTTTCTGTTTTTGTCGATGGTTTGTCCTGCAAAACATAGTAAATACCACCGGCTAATAAAATAAGAACTACTACCACAATGAGTTTTTTCATATCTGTATTATAGCAAAAACAAAGCCGCCCGACCTCTCATGGTCGGGCGGGGCGCTCTCGCGGGCGACTTTGATTGCGGTCGGTCAAAAATAGCTCCCGACTTTTCTCCAGATCGTTTTCCACATTTCCGACCTTGCAGTCTCAACCAGATCCGCGATAGAGAAATTCCCAGTTCTCGGGTTTTGGGATACCATCCCTTTTTTCCAAAGTCTCTTGATGACTTGGTTGAAGGTTCGGTCATCAAGACCCGATGTCACAAGTACATCACCTCGCGAGACCTCCATAGGGTCACCGCGAAAGGGCACACTGACCCAGGCAAGCGTCAGCATGACAAGACGCTCGCTTGGTTCCAGTTCTCTCAACTTTTCTTTAAACGTCATTTGAACCTCAAACAGGAAAAAAGAAAAAAGGGCTATCTACTGATCACCTTAAGTCAAATAACTTTTATGTCAAGATTTCTTCATTATGATAATATGACTACGACCATGAATAAAATTGCTATTAAATCTTCTTTAATATTGTTTTCTCTTTTGGCAGTTGGTTATCCCCTGTGGGTACACTTTGAGAATATTAGTTGGGCTCTCGATTCAAATTTGTTGGCGAAACTTTTCCCAGCTTTTGGTCTGACAGCCTTTTCTCTCCTATGGCTCCATGTCGTCGGTGGTGTCTTTGAGCCGTGGTTAAGAAAATATATTGATTTCGATAAGTTTGTGCACGCCACATCTTTTATTATCTTGGTTTGCATCATCTTTCATCCGCTCCTACTTCTTATTGAAATGGGGTTTAGTTTCAGTAAAATTTTCCTATCTTACGGAGCCAAATATATCTGGTTTGCCATTGTCGGCTGGCTACTACTCATCACTTACGATATTGGAAAAATATTATGGAGGTACAACTTTTTTGTCCGGCACTGGAATAAAATATTAATCACGAGTACGATCGGATTTCTCCTAACCTTCCTCCACTCTCTAAATCTGGGTGGTGATTTACAATCGGACCCATTGAGAATCATCTGGATTTTCTACGGAGTAACCGCTATCATCGCCACGATTTATCTCTATGGGGTCAAAAGGTCGTAGTACTCAAAAAGCGCCTTAACGCCTGCCAAATTTTCGGCCCATTCAATAGTCTCGTGAGTTTTAAACTCTACAGCAATCGTCGGTATGCCTATCGAGGCAAGCCATCCTTCTGCATCTCCAGATGTCTCGTAAGCATCAAATGATTTAACAGCCAAATATCCAGATGCCTTGGCATAGGCGTTCATGATAGAGAGTGTTTCTGGGAGAATGCCTTTACCACACTCTGATGCATACACGGCTCCTGCCTGACTATGCCAGAAGACGACAGCGCGAAAAGTATTTTTTAAAACAAAATCCCGGAGAGCCAGAGCTTCTGGCTCCGAGAAGGCTTTGGTTCCGGGACTGACGGGATTATTTTTCCAGACACTCTCGGGCTTCCACTGACAATCAAAATTGCGGTTGAGATCAACCTCATGGGCATTAAATCTTCCGGGTACTGTTGATTTGCCAGCTACTAGATCTTTTTCGGTAAAGCGCCCTTCTTTGCCAATTACTTTGTAGACTCCGTCAGGGTTGAGAGAGGGGATTACTGTCACAGTTATATTCTCTGGCACGACTTGAGGATTTAGATCAAGATAATCTAAAAACTTGTAGGCAAAAATGACGGTGTTCCACTCATATCCTCCGTGTATACCACCAACGAGCAACAGTCGCATTCTCCCATTTCCGTAGGTATAGGCATCAATCGGTCGTCCTTCTACAGATCTGCCGATGACAGTGTGTTGGGGACCAGGTGTTTCTGATTTCTCTTCAGTAAGAACAGGCTCTGGTTTATCATGGAAAAGAATGGATCCAATGAAACCAAGACCTAAGATACCGAGAATAATGCCAAATACGAGAGCCCGACCTGCGAAGAAGTCGCGCATTATTTAGCGTAGTACCCTAGAAGTGCGTCGAGGCCTTTTTTATTTTTATCCCACTCAACATCCTCATGAGTAGAGAGCAAGACGCTCACGGCTGGGATCTTGATTTTAGCGAGCCAGTTTGTCATATCACCGGTAGTTGGGTAGAAATCGAAAGTCTCATGTTCTGGATAACCAGAAGCTTTGGCATAGACATTTGTGATAGCGCTAGTCTCGGGGAGGATTCCATCGCCGCAACTTGAAGAGAATACACCACCAGCGGAGCTGTACCAGACTACCACTGCTTCGGGCTTCTGTGTTTCTATGTAATTTTTGACTGCCAGAGTCTCTGGTTCAGAAAACGGTTTACTGCCGCCACTTACAGTCGTTTTCTGCCACAGGCCTTGAGGTTGCCAATTACAGTCGAAGTTGCGATTGAGGTCCACCTCGTTTTCATTGAAGCGTCCAGACACCCGAGTAGCTTCTGACGAAGAGACATCTGCTTTAGCAAACCGACCAGCCGTTCCCACAACTTTGTTTAGACCATCTGGATTGAGTACTGGGATAACAGTTACCTTCACATTGCTTGGGATTGCATTAGGGTTGGCCTCTAGATAATCCATCATCTCGTAGGCGACAAGAGCTGTATTCCAAGAATATCCACCGTGCATACCACCGACAAATAGAAGTTCTGTCTCACCAGTTCCGTAATGATAGGCGGTGATGTCGCGCGCATCAACAGATTTTCCTATGACAGTACTTTCTTTGTTTTGTTCCGTGTCCTCTGTATTTTCCGCAAGCCCCTCATTTTCTGATGGGGTTGTGTTAGTTGTCACGGTGGTATCTGATTTTTTGTAAAACAGATAGATACCGGCGCCAACCAAAACAATGACTAATAAAGATATAATAAGATTTTTCATGAACTCTATTATACCATAGGCACATTTTCACTGCATAAGATTGACTTCTTACCCTCGATCTACACGGTGGGCGATAGGGGATTACGATGAAATTATTTTGCCCCAGCTACGGCTTATAAGGTGATTATCACTAACCAAAAAAATATGGCTGATGAAAAAGTAGTAGAAGCAGAAGAGAGAGTAAGCGAGGCGAAGCAGGAAGTTGCTGACGCAAAGCAAGATGTTGCTGATGTCGCCAAGGCCGAGGCTCGTGCTGCCGAAAAAGGTGCCAATGAGGCAAAAAAGTAAGCGGCTGAGTAACTTTAGCTACTTCCTATGATAAATAGGGTGAGAGCCTGTACAATACGGGTGTGGCAGAACTAAAAACAAAAGTTAATTCGGCAAGTGTTACGGCCTTCATCCGTAAAGTCCCAGACGAGACAAAGAGGGAAGACAGCTTCGCGCTCCTGAAGCTTTTTAAGAGTATTACAAAGAAAGAGCCGAAAATGTGGGGCACGAGTATTATCGGGTTCGGGTTATATCACTACAAATCTGAAAGGAGCACACAAGAGGGCGATTGGCCGCTTACCGGATTTTCGCCACGCAAACAGAATCTCACGATTTATATCATGCCGGGTTTTAAGACCCATGGTCCGCTCTTGAAGAAGCTAGGCAAGCACAAGATTAGCGGTGGCTCGTGCATTTACATCAATAAGTTGGATGACGTTAATATCGCAGTACTCAAGCAGATCATCAAGAAGTCATACCTTGCGATGAAGAAAAAGCACCACGCCTGATTCGGTTGTTTTATCCAGCGAAGAAACTACCCAAGTAATATGGCCAGAGGATAAGAGCCAGCAAGCCTTTACTGAAAGTTAATTTCAAAAAGCCGATGGTAAAGAGCCAGCCGATGATCCACAAACCTCCGCTGATACTATGATTTTCTACTTTAATTTTTTGCATATAAATATTGTATCAAAATATGAAATTTATTTTTGTATAAAAGACGAAAGACCCGTTCTCCTTGTGGATACTAGGGTCTTGTGCTGTCGGCATTTTCTGTCGACATATCTATCCAGAACCACGCGATCATGTCCTGGATTTGCTCATCGGTTACCTGACGCGTGAATTGACTCGCTCCCCACTCCTCAGGGGTTTTGAAGCTCGCAATCTCGCGAAAAAATCCACGATAACCTGGGAGAAGGGGAGTGTCCGTCCCAACTCTCAGAGTTTTCAAGTCATAGTCACAGCAGATCAGGATTTCACTTCCTGCTTTTCGGAACATTAGTGCCTCCTATATTAATAATAGCATACTTAACATTTTATGTCAAGTAATGGTTCCGCGACTAGACTTGGTCAAAATATTTAGAATTTATGAAATTTAGTTTTGTGTAAAAGAAATCCGCCCTCCAACGGATTCTGTGCCCGTTGTGGGCGGTTGAGGGTTGCGTCCCTGACCCCTAGAAGTTCGTTCTGGCATCTGTGCTTGCTTGAGGGCTGGAACCCCCATCAGCAACCGCATTGTTGATAGTTACGTAGACCCCACCACCGTCAGCATCAACAACATTGATGGGGGCATTGTGGTTGATCGTGATATTGAGTTGACCGATGAGCACTGGAGTTCCATGCTGCTGACTGAAGGCCTCAAGTGCTTCAGTGACAGCCGTTTGAACCGAAACACGTGTTTCTTCTATTGCGGCGTCGCCGTTTGCTCTCACCACAGGCTGCAACGCGTGCAGTATTTTGGGGATCCAGTCCTCACGCCGCCCTGAACCCACAACTTGAACGCGTGCGAGCCCTTTTGATTTTTCGATCACGATTCACTCCCTTCCGCAGTATCAGTTGAACTTCAATCTATAGTAATAATGACAGATTGCTGTGTTATTGTCAAATATTTGCTCCGCGACCAGGGATCTCTCCCTCGACTAAACTTTTTTCGTCAAAAAAGTTTGTCTGGGCACCGCCTCGCTATCTCGCAAGCTTGCTCGATATAGCTCCGGCGTTCTCGCCCTGGTCGATCGATACAGAGCGCAAATTAAAAACCCCAAACAATTGGGATTTTTAATTTCGCTTGCTCCGATGATTGGGCGAGTTCGGAACTCCTTAGTTGAGCAGTTCAGGACTCTTAATTGGTCCAATATAGCACAGGAACTTCAACTTCTATCTAACTTGGACTTAGTGCCGAGTCTATAACCCTAGCTCAATATCCATAATCCCAACCTTATTTGAAAGTCCCAGCTTCTTGGTTAGTTCAGGATATTTACTGCCTTCAATAATCGCCATTTCTAAATTATCAATCTTGCCAAACCCTGGATATGGGATAACCGTATAAATTGTAGGACTACCGTTTACCTGCACCCCATCTACGAACATAGGAAGTTCACTTATCACATAAAGCGATAGAGCTTCAGCTCTTTCTTTGCTATAGGTGCGTCCTCTAGATTTTATTATCTCTGAGACTACTTCAATGACATCATCATAGAATTGACCCCTACTTGAGAACTCTCTCAAAAGCGTCTCCTTCTGCTTTATATGCTTTGGTGTGCAGGTATCTTCATAATTAACCACGACAACCTTTTCTGTTTCTTCTTGAGGAAGCTCCTTTATAATATCTTGAACCATTTGCTTACATCTATCCTCGTCTTCAAAAGCTCTTTTGAGAGCATCAGCTCTGCTTATCCTATCGATATAGTAATTGGTTGCGTGCATTCTTCCAGGTATCCATACTAAGACCCTCTCTTTGGTGTTTTCCAAAGCAAACTGGATTAGAGATTTAATGTTCTCTTTTGTGAAGAATTTGTTAGAAAGACTGATGCCAATCCAAATGTTGTGTTTTCTTTCTTTAATCTCTGAAAGTTCCACACCCTTTATGCCCTTAATATTTACTTTAAGATTTCCTTCCATTCGTTTAGGGTTTTATGAACTTATCCATCCACATAACCATATCTCCTCGCTTAAAGCCGAACTGCTCTAGGTATGACGCAAAATCATCTTGATTGTCATTATGGTTTTGCAAAGCGACATAGTTATAACCCATTTTTTCAAGCTCCTTCAATCCCTCTAAGACGAGTTTTTTGCCTATGCCCTGTTGCCTGCATTCCTTGCTCACAAACAAGTTTTCCCAGGTAACCTTCCCTGTAGGAATGTGGACGGCATATAAAGAAAAACCTATCACTTCATTATTTTCATTTACCGCCACGAGCATTAAATCTTCTTCGCTTTTAGACCAATTCAACAAATTGTCCTTGCTCCAAAATCCTTCCCAGACCCCAACAGTAAATTCTTGGGCAGAGTTTCCAAGCTTATGTATTTGCTCAATATCAGATACCACCGCCCTTCTAATAGAGACATTCATTGTTTGAATATTACCAAATATACCAAAAGTTCTAAACCCTGTTTGGGTTAGAAAATTTAATGGCTTAAATTAAAGCCAGAAAAGGGCTCCGCGACCAGGGATCTCTCCCTCGACTAAACTTTTTTCGTCAAAAAAGTTTGTCTGGGCACCGCCTCGCTAT
>JBAQWR010000011.1:0-9251 GCA_049299015.1 Minisyncoccia bacterium
GCGCGCAAAGATATTGAGAACGTGATCACAAGTAAGTACGGCGCAAACTACTTCGAATCTCACGTCTTCGCCAAAAAATCCAAAAACGCCCAAGAAGCCCACGAGGCCATCCGCCCAACACACTGCAATATCGATAGAGCTGGTGCCAATGAGGCCGAACAGAAACTCTATTCACTCATATGGCAGAGGACTATTAGTAGCCAGATGAAATCAGCTGAAGTGATGCGAACCAAAGTGGTGGCCAACCCCGGTACCAAAGCAGAGCTTGGTACGGGGCAAGTATCTCCAGATTTTTGGTTGAATGGTTCGAGAATTTTGTTTGACGGCTGGCTCAAGGCCGATCCCCGATCGGCTAGTGAGGATGTCATCTTGCCCAAGCTCACCGTGGGCGATGCCCTAAAGCTTCTAAATATTGACTCTGTTGAGAAGCAAACTGAACCACCAGCAAGATATTCAGAAGCTGGATTGATTAAAGAACTTGAGAAGCGTGGCATCGGCCGACCTTCTACCTATGCTTCTATTATAAAAACTCTAGATGATCGCGGATATGTGGAGAAGATTAGCAAGGCTCTGCATCCAACAGATACAGGCGAGGTGGTTTCTACATTCCTCGAAGAGCATTTCACTAATTACATCTCTGACTCCTTCACCGCCGAGATGGAAGATGAGTTAGATGATATCGCGAGCGGTGCGCGCACTTATAAAAAGACCTTGACCGACTTCTACACTCCCTTCGAGAAAGCTGTGAAGTCGAAAGAGAAGGTGGAGAAAATCACCAACCTCGGCAAAGCGCCCAATGGAGAGAAGTGCCCTGTCTGTGGTTCCGACATGATCATCAAACTCGGTAAGGCTGGCAAGTTTCTGTCGTGTGAGAAATTCCCAGATTGTAATGGTGCCCGCACTATCGATGGTAAAGAATTGCAGGGACCAAAAGACACTGGGGAACTCTGTCCGAAGTGTGGCAAAGGAAACCTAGTAACGCGCGAAGGTAAGTTCGGTATGTTTACCGCATGTTCACGCTTCCCTAAATGCAAGTTTATAAAAAAAGATGAGGAGCAAGAGAAGGCCAATTCAACAGGTGTACAATGTCCTGTCTGTAAAACTGGCTTCATGTCCGAGCGCCGCGGCCGCTTCGGAGTATTTTATAGTTGTTCAAATTATCCTGACTGTAAGTATGCTATCAAAGCCAAACCTACAGGCGAACTCTGCAAACTCTGCGGATCATTGATGATGGAGGGCACAAAAACCATACCGGAGCGTTGTAGTGATAAGTTATGTCCTAATCATAATCCACATAAAATAGCGAAGGATAAGTAGAAGCACTCAGTTTTAACTGAGTGCGCAACAGGTTTTTGTGAGACGGAGTGATGTCCCGCAAGCTTGCGGGACCACGAGTCGGGGTCGCGGAAATTTTCGAGCGACGGCGAGAAAATTATCTGTGACCGAAGACCATTCCTGAAAGGTGTAGTGACAAGTTGTGTCCAAACCATAACCCTCATAAACTAGATAAAAAAATAAAAAAAGTTAAGGGTGCCATCTGCAGATGGCACCCTTGAGAGAACGAGCGAACGTGCGTACGAGCGGAAATCCGTATTCTGAAATCCTGAAACCCGTAAGGGTCTAAGCGGCGAAGCATTCGAAGCCTGCCGAAGCGATCAAAGTTGACGAAGCGTTTGTGGTCGTCGACGAGGACCGATCCAAGGCCGTACGCACCAAGAACCGATCTAATATCAGCTTACACCCAAACGCCACAGAAGTCAAGCACTTTCTTATACATCAAAAATAGCCCTAAAATTGGACCTCAAACAGAGAAATTGGAAATGGAGTACAAGGATTCGTCGTCTTCGGACTTAGGTGGTTCATCTTCGGCTAAAATTTGTTCTTCTTCGGTCAGAGGTGCCACATCTGCTACAGAAATTTCTGATTGAGACTGCCCTGCCTCCCCTTCCGCCACGATCCGCTCGAGCAAAGCACGCAAATCATCTTTGTTGAAAAAGTCTATTGTCACTCTCCCACCCTCCTCCTTCTTCTCTATCCTCACTCGAGTACCCAATTTTTCTTTAAACAAATCTTCGATATCGATAAGTTCTTGGTCGATGAGTTTGCGCGCGCGCTCCACTGCAATGTGACGCGCTATAGACTCCGCCTCGCGGACATTAAGTTTTTTGAAAATAATTTCTTTGAAAAGGGTCTCTTGCTCTTGTGGTCTATCTACTAGCATCATAAGAGGTCGTGTATGACCCTCGCTAATCTTGTTTTCAGACAGAGCATTAATGATGTATTCTGGCAAGGAGAGAATACGAAGTGAGTTGGAGACATACTCGCGACTCTTCCCCACCTTCTTGCCGATCTCATGGTGTTTGAAGTTGAATTCCTTCACCAACCGATCGAAAGCACGAGCACGATCGACAGGACTCAGGTCCTCGCGTTGGATGTTTTCAATGATAGCCAGTTCGAGCTTCATCAGATCAGTCTCTTCGCCGGTACGGATGAGGACGGGCACTTGCGCGAGACCGGCTAAGCGAGCGGCGCGGAGGCGCCGCTCGCCTGCCACTAGCTCGTACTCAACTCCTAATCCCCCATCTTGCTTGTTAACCTCGTTGCGCGTCACTACCAAGGCTTGTAAGACACCGTATTGGCGAATGGAGTCAGCCAGACTCTTGAGTTGAGTTTCATCGAAATCCTGACGTGGCTGATATGGATTCGGTTTGATTTTGTCGGTCTCAATCCAGAAAATTGAGTCATTATAGAAGCGAGACATAACATTATTATACCGAATATTTTTATGTTATTCTACGATACAGGCCGGGGTGGCGGAATTGGTATACGCGCGCGACTCAAAATCGCGTCTCGCAAGAGTTGGAGGTTCAAGTCCTCTCCCCGGCACAAATGAAGAAAAAAGTATTGGTCATACTGGGCCCTACCGCCTCTGGTAAAAGTAGTCTGGCAGTAAAACTTGCCAAGAAATTCAAAGGAGAAATAATCTCCGCCGATTCGCGACAGGTGTACAGAGGTCTCAACGTAGGTACCGGCAAGATTACGAAGAAAGAGATGCGGGGTGTTCCCCACCACATGCTCGACGTAGCAGATCCTAGAAAGCAGTTTTCCGTCTCTGAATACAAAAAACTCGCCACCAATTCATTACAGTATATTATTACAAAAAATAAGTTACCGATTGTGGTCGGCGGTACCGGATTTTACATAGATACTTTGACTGGGGCTATTTCATTGCCAGAAGTACCTCCAAACAAAAAGTTACGAGAAAAGCTAGACAAGAAGTCTGCTTTAGAACTTTTCAAAATACTAGAGAAGAAAGATCCAAAACGAGCACGAGCTATTGGCCAGCACAACAAAGTCCGATTGATACGAGCCCTCGAGATTGTAGAGACTTTGGGCCAAGTCCCGCCCTTATTCGCTCATTCGCGCGAATTAGCCTATAGATATATTTTTATTGGTCTCAAGCCCGATGATTTGGATAAAAGAATTCACCAGAGGCTCATCAAGAGACTTGAACCCATGATCGCTGAAGCTAAAAAGCTAATTAAGAACAGGGCCATAAGTTACAGACGCATGGACCAGCTCGGGTTAGAATACCGATATATCGGCATGTATCTCGAGGGTAAAATTTCTAGAGAAGTAATGGTCGATGAACTCTACAGAGCTATCCGCCAGTATGCCAAACGGCAGATGACGTGGTTCAAACGCAATAAAAAGATTAAATGGTTTGAGCCACGTGAGTTTGGGAGAATAGAAAAATACTTATCCAAAATTCTATAGGCGGGCCCACCAGGACTCGAACCTGGAACCTCGCTTTTGGAGAGCGATGTTTTACCATTGAAACTATAGGCCCGTATTCATAAACTCGATAGCAATTGCTTTAAACTCTCGAGCTATTCTTGAATCAGCATATCGAACACTTACACAACCTTGATATCCCTCCTTCTTGTATAAACCGGAGTTCTTCTTGATATAAGGCTTGATAAACTGACTTAAGGGAATTCTAGCTATTTTTGACCAAAACTTCAATTGTGTATCTCTTTTATGATAATCGTGTAAATGGACACAAACTCTAAATTTCTCCTCCTTAAGTGCGAAGGATGACCTGAATAATCTTAAAAATGTACTTATCAATAATGGGTCTGAATTAGTAAATCTGATTCCATCTTTTATAATCTTGCTACCTTCGCAGTAATAGATCATTGCACAGATAATTTTATTGATATGAATGTTAGGAGAATAATGTTTTAAGGTAGTTATGGCCAAATCTCTTGCTTCGTCTTCTTTTTCTGCGGTTTGTCTTCTTTTTGTTTTTTGCGAGGCTAATTGACCGGCGGTAGATTTAGCAATAATTTTATTTTTTGCCTCAAGAGAAAGCTCGACGTTTTTAACCCATAATGAAACTGAACTTTTAGAGACCCCTAACATATTTGAAATTTCATTAAGAGAATGCCCTCTTTGTCTTAATTCTTTTGCTTTTGTTTGTTCTTGGATTTTCATGTCGAACTACTACATATAATTATATAACCTGTTATATGTATATGAATGAAAAACTGTGTACAGCAAAAACAGCCTGAGGAGGCTGTTTTTGGGCAAAACTTATAGATTCTACGCTTTTTTCTCCTTATAAACCGTGTGTTTGCGGATGAGGGGGTTGTACTTCTTGAACTCGAGTTTGTGCTCGACGGACTTCCTGTTCTTGGTCGAATAATAGGTGTGGCCCTTGCCAGCACCCTTCTCGTCCCCTACTGAAACTAGCTTTATTAAGTGATCTTGTGACATAGACCATTAGATTACACTAATTTTATAGATTTACAAGTTTCTAGACTTTCTCGATAATTTAAGTAGAGTGGTACGTGGAGGGTTCTTCATGATCATCAGGTGCCAAGATCCAGAGGGGTGTAGGACCATCCTATCTCGATACAACAAGACCGTGTTGTGTGACCACCATAGAAAAAAGGAGGAGGAAAGAGTATTCCAAGAGACAATCAGGGTCGAAGCCGAGAAAGAACATTGGACCTTAGATACTCCCAGCAAAGCTACAGCCAATGGTCACGACCCTATCTTGCGTGAAGTTGCGAGACTCATCTGTATGTTTTTCAGAGGAGTTGGCGTAGATGAACTTCTGACTGGTCGCTACCGTCAAGATCTGACACTGCCACGCTATCTGCTCGGATACATCTTATACACCGACAAGTCCGTACCCTACGCGGACATCTCCACCGGACTGGGGTTGAAGGGCCACACGACCGTCATGTACGGTTGTGACAAGATCAGGGAGAAGTTGGCCAACAAAGATCCGGAAGTAATTAGGATCATCCGGATAATTCGCTCACGCTACTAGACCCCAGCCCCGACATGACATCGTGGCTGGGTGTTTTTTATATATAGACTTTCTTGTAAATTTGAGTAAAGTGGTGCCTGGAGGAACGTGATGCCTGTAGTCACTGAGACAAAGACTAATCGAGAGGTAGTCCTGAAAAGGCACCCCAACGCCTCAGTACAGATAGATGAGGGGGAACACACAACACGAATCAAGGACAACGGCCGTGTCATCGGCAGTGGCGGGAATGAAGAATCCGCGTGGAGAAGCGCCGCCGATCATATCAGACTGATGACACGATAATATTTTCCGTCGACCACGTCGACACCGGGTCGCCCTGAAACATGGGCGATCTTCTTTTATAAATTGGGAAATTAGATAAAACGAAAGGCGGGTATTGATATTATCTCACCGCCCCATGTCACATTGATACCCGTCATCTTTGATGATGTTTCTGACCTTCTCAGCGACACTGCCAAGTCGCATTGCCATTTCAGGTTCTAACCTCATGCATCTTTCATCAGCCGCTTCGAAGATTGGTAGCCACTCCTTCCACTTGAGGTAACTCATTGTGGGATCATCGAACAATTCGCGCATCTTCGCCCACATGTCACAGTGAAGATCAACCACCTCTCGTCCCCTTTTCGCCAGTTTCCTGAGTTTGAAATCCTGTATCAGGAAGAAGACTATGATGGTAAGCAATAGAAACTTCATCACAAACCTCCCTTTCTTTACCTAAAAAGACTTTACTCTAATTGTCTAAAAAGTCGAGTGCGCCGTCTGGTACGAGGTTGGAACTATTTAAAACAGAAAAGCTCCACACTGTGAAAGCTGCGGAGCTTTCTGTGTAGAGCTTGTACGAACGACTATGTCGGAATTCCAGCGAGTTGCAGACCCTCGACCTTGTCCGGATCGAGCTTGCTTCCACCCTTCGGAAAGATAACGCCGAATCCAAGGAACGGCATGTTGAACTGAATCCGACCATTCCCGATGTCCTGAGGCGGAGACCTCTTGGCGTCCACGAAACATGGATAGACGGGCCAGTTCTTCCACTTGCCGTCGCCACCCATTCCGCCTTCCATCTGGGCAATCCACGGCGATTCAAAATGAACCAGACCGTTCTCCATCTTGATCCCCGAAAGAGGGCCACGATAGATGCTACCATCCTCTTGAGTTTCAATGTCTCCGCCAACGATGTCGTCCCTTTTCAGGACGTCTTCCCACCTCATATGAAGTACCTCCTACTTACTATGGTAGCACGTTATATATTAAAAGTCAACTTGTGCGCCGTCTGGTACGAGATGGGAAGCCTTCTTGGGAACATTAGATAAGACTAGGGGGCGCACTTCCCGAAGGAAATGCGCCCCGTGTTTCCGATCAGGTGCGATCGATTGGTTTCTTGAGCCCAGGACCACAGATCGCGTTACTCTTGATCGGCTTTGTTTCGTTTTCAGCGAGATGTACGAGATCTTCCCTATTCTTGGGATCAAGTGGCTCACACTTTATTTTTCTATCCATACGTCCCTCTAATATCAACAATACAACTTTATTAGCCTAAATTCGAGTGCGCCGTCTGTCTCGCCCTTACGAAGTTTTAACGTAGGAGGGGTACGAGGTTGAAACTCTTTTAGTCAAATGAAAAGCCGCGGGACGTGGAGCTTAGTGCCCCGCGACTTCCCGCGGCCAACGACCTACTTCGGTTCGACGATGATTCGAGCTTGAGCGATACCCATAATCACGACACCATGACCAATATTACGCTTGCGCTCGGTGATTACAAGACCGGTAATACGGTACTTGTCGCCGAAGTTGCGTAGAACAAGATCGAGTTGGACATCGTCGCTGGTCTCGCCATCGTCTCCTGGCCTGAACAGGTAGATGTTGTTTGCCACTACCTCAGTGAGAGTTGATGGTCTCACTGTGCTTGCTTGCGGGACTTGGGCAGACACGATCGCACCGAAGCCAACATCCGGGAGTCGGCTGTAGATGTGGTAGTACGACATAAGGTAGCTGACACATCTCTCGACGGTACGATCCTTGCGAACGGCAGGATCGGCGCATCGGCTTTTCGCCTCAGCTTCTACCTGCTCCCACTTGTTTGAAACAAGGTAAAGACCTCCAGCAACGAATAGAACGGCCGCCAGTAGGGCGAGGATCTGCAGAAAACGCTTCATCATTGAAAGTACCTCCAACTAATATTATACAATCAAGATGCTTGATTTGTCAAATTGTGCGCCGTCTGGGACGAGGTTGGAACTTGTTTAAAAGAAAACAGTCGGAACAAGTCCGACTGTCCGCCGTGGGGTCTCTTGAGCCGTTAAGCTCATTGTAGGCGTGCATTAACGCCTCGTTGTTCAGTCTTTCGACCTACACCCAACACGTACCGACATTTTACTCAAGGTAATAAAAAAGTCCAGGGTGCGCCGGGCCCTCCTACGCCAATGCTACGGATGGGCACAGCAGGATTTTCTTCTGTTCGAATCCTGCCCGCAAGATGCTCAAGCATCTTGCTCCGGCTGCATAGAAAACAAAAATGACTAGCCGAGGCTAATCATTTTTGTCTTGGTGCGCGGTGTGGTACGAAGTTGGAACCTTTTTAGATAAGATGATGGGCGCACTCCCCGAAGGAAATGCGCCCTTTCTTCAACCTTAATCGACGTGCTTCATGAGTAGCTCCGGAAGGATGAGACCAAAACCACCCTGAATGTCGCATCGGAAGATTTCGAATTTGGCTGTATGACCGTAATTCAAGTGGGTCAAAACTGCCACATCAGCCAGTCGCTCTTCCTTCTTGATGTGGAGGAGAACACCTGAGAACTCGATGCCTTCACGAAGTGTAGATTGAACTTTATCACCACTCCAATCCCTGAGAGTGAGCCGTTCGCCACGTCCCTCTCTGTCTTCAAAGTGAAAGCACCACTTTTGCCATGTACCGGAATCAATTACTCGATTCACACTCTTGCGGGAACTCACATGCACCACCTTCGTGGAAATTGGGAATGTCCACTCAGTGAGCATGCTCCAAAGCCATGGCATTTCTTCTCGCTGACGAGCCAACTCGTTTGGGTGTGTTGCCTTGTATTCTTCCATCACCTTCTCCTGAGCCATCCGGCTCTTTGAACCCATCCGGGTATCTGAAGTAGGAACAGGATTGTTCCAGGAATTAAAATACAACATTAAAACAATAGTGTCAAAGGGTGCGCCGTCTGGTACGAGGTTGGAACTTTTTTTAAAAGTTTAAATCAGAAAGCCCCCACTATATAGCGGGGGCTAGCAAGTCGGACCGAAGGTTGCTACACCCACGGAACAGTGGAAGTCTAGACCACTCGAAGATTCCACCACGAGCACTTTTATAGCGGCTCACCCTCAAATGCAGTAAGGACGGCTCCGTAAGTATTTATATATTAAAAATAAGCTTGTGTCAAATGTGCGCCGGGCAGGAATTTCTCTCCCTACGGGAGCGGTACACCTTTCGTATTTTCTCAAAGCAGAGCTTCTCGAAAATATACTCAAGGTCTTCGAATCCTGCCCGCAAGATACTCAAGTATCTTGCTCCGGCTGCATAGAAAACAAAAATGACTAGCCGAGGCTAATCATTTTTGTCTTGGTGCGCCGGGCAGGATTCGAACCTGCGTAGACCAAAGGTCGCCAGATTTACAGTCTAGTGCGATTGACCGCTCCGCCACCGACGCGATTGAGCCATTCTAATGGAAAAAGGCTGTGGTTGCAAAAATAATATGCGATGTTAGTATGGCTCGGGGCGTTCTTTTTGGGGACCCGAGGGGTATCCTCGAGTGTTCGCTTCTAGAGGATTTGACATGCTTTCCACTTTTGGCTTTGTCGGGCGCAGCTGACCCGATAAAATCACGATACGGGGGCAAGACTCTAGGAGATGAACGGGGACGTCCCATCCCTGCCGGCTGGGTTAATC
>JBAQWR010000012.1:0-4434 GCA_049299015.1 Minisyncoccia bacterium
GCATCTATCTATTCTACTCGATTGCGATATGTTTTTCAAGATACTCTAAAGTGCCACCTACTTTCTTCCTAGGGTTGAAGATGTTTTGCGGGTCGAAGATTCCCTTGGTCTTTTTGAAAAGCTCTAAGATTTCTTGGCTATACATTTTGTCTAAGTAAGGTGTACGGACAATTCCGTCATTATGCTCACCTGTTATAGAGCCGCCATACTCCGCAACGAGTGAGTAGACCTTCTCTCCCACTTCTTTGATCACTTGGATATTTTTCCTATCTTTCATATTCATCAGCGGAATGATGTGGAAGTTGCCGTTACCAGCATGCCCGGCAACAGTATAGGTCAGTTTGTATTCGTCGAGGATGGCGCGCATTCTCGGTAGGAAGGTCGGCATGTCTTCTGGTCTAACCACGACGTCATCTACGAACGGCGCTGTGCGTGAGCCGTGGACATGTTTGCGTAAGAGGTTGAAACTCTCTCGCCTGACCGTCCAATATTTACTCGACTCCTCTTCGGAAATAGTTTTGCGTGAGACGAGTTTAAATGGATGGATAATTTTCTCCAAATTATCTACTTTGCGATCTACATCTTGCCGAGTGTGTCCGGAATACTCTACAAGGACGATGAGTTTGGGCATACCGCCTCGTAGTATCATCATAAATTCTGGGACAAACGATAATACTAGAGAGAGAAAATGTTTGATCTTCATACTCTTCAGTATCTCGGGGAAGAATCTGAAAGCAAGCTTCATAGTAGAGTCATCATAAGACTCAATACTCTCTGGCCCTGTCGGTAGTATGACGTTTACTAGTTCGGAGAGGTGCGAGAGGTCGTGGAGGAAGATGACGAAGAGTTCGGAAACAGGCTCAACTGGTACCAATCTAATCTTAGCTTCGGTTACGATACCTAGTGTCCCCTGCGAACCGACGATGAGCTTGTTCATGTCAAACACCCGGTGTTCGACATCCCAGATATTCCAGAGATAGTATCCCGCTGAATTCTTCGACACTTTCGGCTTAGCTTCTTGTATTGCTTGTTTATTGTCTTCTAGTAGATTGTAAATTTCTTTATACAAATTGCCTTCGAAATCTCCCTGGGCCATTTTAGTCTCGAGCTCCGTTTTAGAAAGGGGTTTAACACTGTATTCATTGCCATCGGAGAAAATTACTCTAGATTCCAAGACGAAATTCTCCATCTTGCCGTAGCGTAAGGTCTTCTCCCCAGCACAGTTGTTAGAGATCATGCCTCCTAGAGCACAGAGGTCTTTGGAAGCGGTATAACAAGGCAGGATAAGGTTTTTCTCAAGTGTCTTTTTCTCAAAATCTCTGTAAAAAACACCGGGTTCGGTACTAATAGTGTTTTCTTCTATTTTGCCAACGTGGTTCATGTGTCTCGTGACGTCTGCAATTATCGATTCATTGAGTGGGCCTCCAGACATATCAGAACCAGCGGCTCTCATAGTTATCGAATTGCCAGGATTTTCATTTGCCCATTTGACCAAATTTTTCAAATCTTCTTTGTCCTTCGGGAAGACTACCAGTCTGGGCGTGACTTCAAAGAGGCTCGCATCTCGCGAATATTTCGCAAGTGTCATTCGATCATCCGCCACTTCTCCCTTGAAAATCTTTCTGATATCCTCCGCTAATCTCATAATTTATTGAAAAGTTTGAGTTTGGCTGTGACAATCTTTTTCATCTCGGCGACCCCTTCGGCCATAAACTTGTAGGGGGCAAGTTCATCCGTACTCATGCCCTTCTCAATCCCCTTCTTGTATGCGGCTCGCAGTTCGGTATTGATATGCACGATCCGTATGCCGGCATTGATAGCTTCTAGAACCTCCTCATCACTGTTTCCAGAGGCACCGTGGAGGACCATAGGCACTTTCACCACTTTGGCCAAGTCTTTCACCCTCTGGATATTTAGTTTCGGCTCTCCCGAGCGGACTAGGCCGTGGATATTGCCGACTGATGGGGCGAAGAGGTCTACCCCGGTCTCTTCTATAAACTTCTCTGCATCTTCTGGAGTAGTTTGAGTTTTCTCTGAGACTCCCTCTGGGATCTCGTCTCGAAACTGGGAACCTGAACCGATGAAGCCGAGTTCGCCTTCGATCAACATGTCAGGGTGATTGGCTTTGGCATAAGCCACTACGGCCTTGGTCATCATCACGTTTTCGAAAAATGGTTTCTCCGCGCCGTCGATGATCACAGCGTCGAACTGATTATCGATCGCTTCTTCGGATGCCTCGACAGAATACGTATGGTCTGCATTTAGAAAGACGGGTTCGCCCTTATCCTTCGCTACTTGTACTAATACTCTGATTTCGGCCACACCGAGGAAACTCCTTTCCTTCTCTGAGACCCCAACAATGACTGGCACACCGAGTTCTTGAGCTGATTCTGTCACCGCCTTGAATCCTTCAGAGTCGGAGACATTGAAGTGACCTATGGCAACCTGCATATCAGAGGCCCACTCGATATATTCCTTCAAAGATTTCATGGCTGTAATTATATCATGGTAGAATTATCCTCATGTATGACTTCGTAGCTATAGGCGATATTGTTACTGATGCGTTCATTAAGCTCAAAGATGCTAGTACCACTTGTGACGTAGACCGTGAGCACTGCACTATCACCATGCCTTTCGGCGAGAAGATCCCTTACGAGTCAGTGGAGGTGGTCCGAGCCGTGGGTAATAGCGCCAATGCCGCCGTTTCAGCCTCCAAACTTGGTCTCACCAGTGCCTTGGTAAGCTATGTTGGGGATGATCAAAATGGCAAAGAATGCATTGAGAGTCTTAATAAAGATCGAGTAGCCACAGATTTCTTGAGAGTTCAGGCCGACAAGAAAACTAATTATCACTTCGTTTTGTGGTATGAGGATGACCGCACTATTTTAGTCAAACACGAAGAATTTAAAAGAACTTTTCCGGAACTCGGTGAACCCAAGTGGCTTTACCTCTCATCTTTAGGCGGTGATACTCTCGAATACCACAAGCAGATTGCAAAGTATCTCGCGGATCATCCAAATGTTTCTCTCGCGTTTCAACCGGGCACTTTCCAAATTAATCTTGGCCAAGAGAAGCTAAAAGATATTTATGCTCGGACAAAAATCTATTTCTCGAACGTCGGTGAGGCAGAGAAAATATTAGGTCTCGATACCCTAGGTACGACAGAACTTCTCAAACGCATGAAAGAGATCGGTCCAGAAATAGTTGTGATCACAGACGGGCCGAAAGGTGCCTATGCATATGATGGTAAAGATATGTGGCAACAACTTCCCTACCCTGATCCTAAACCACCATTCGAGCGTACTGGCGCTGGTGATGCTTTCGCTTCCACTACCGTAGCGGCTCTAGCGCTAGGTAACGATCTTCCCACCGCTCTCTCGTGGGGTGCGGTCAACTCTATGTCTGTCGTCCAACAAGTCGGTGCTCAGAAAGGTCTTTTGACTATTCCCCAAATCGAAGAATATCTAAAATCCGCTCCCGCTGATTTTCAAATTAAGAAACTTAGTTAAAGTTTCAACGCTTAAGAATTTTCTCAACTGCGCTGATTATACTTTTTGTACCTAAACCGTAATGTTCTATGAGTTCATCTTGTGTACCAGATTGGCCGAATTGGTCGTCTACTCCTATAAATTCGATTGGGACTGGAAAGTTTTGTGCTAGACACTCGGCCACTGCCGAACCCATACCACTTGCGATCTGGTGCTCTTCTACCGTGATAATTTTCCCAGCTCTCTTCGCTAATTCTATTATCGCTTTATCATCTAGAGGTTTTATGGTGGCGAGATTCATCACTTCTACTTCGATTCCTTCTCCGCCACCCGGACTGGCGGATCCGCCTGCTTTGGCGGACAGTTCTTTAGCTACAACCAGCGCTCTATAGAGGAGCGCTCCTGTTGCGATGATACCCACTTGTGGCTTTTTGGATTGCCAAAATATCTGTGCCTTGCCGATATCATATGGGGTATCTACTGTCGTCATTACCGGAGTTTTCTCACGTGCAAGACGTATGTAGACAGGAGTGCCAGTATCTACACTAGCGAGCGTCACTTTCTTCGCTTCTACAGAATCACAGGGAGAAAGGACGATCATACGAGGCAGGACTCTAGTGATAGCAATATCTTCTATGGCTTGATGTGTGCCACCATCTGGTCCGACAGAAATCCCGGCGTGGGAGCCAGCAATCTTGACCGGTCTATTGTTATAACAAATTGTCGTGCGGATCTGTTCCCAGTTCCTGCCCGGACTAAACATCGCGTACGAACTAATGAAAGGGATCTTGCCCATCGCGGCCATGCCAGAAGCAACGCTGGCGAGATTTTGTTCCGCCACTCCCACTTGGACAAATCTATTTGGAAACTTATCTGCAAAAAGATTCATCTTGGTAGACTCTGTGAGGTCTGCGCAGAGTCCTACTACTTGCAGATTCTCCTCCCC
>JBAQWR010000013.1:0-5725 GCA_049299015.1 Minisyncoccia bacterium
TGGGTTGCCTCTGGCGAGATCGCTGTCCTTATAGGCACTCACGCTCTCATACAAAAGTCTGTGAAATTTAAACATCTAGCTTTGGTTATCGTAGACGAGCAACATCGCTTCGGTACCGCCCAGAGACAAAAGCTGGTAAATAAGCACGATGTCACTCCTCACCTCTTATCAATGACGGCCACACCAATACCGAGGACACTGGCTTTAACACTCTACGGCGATCTCGACCTCTCACTTCTCGATGAAATGCCGGCCGGCCGCAAAAAGATTATTACGGAAATTGTTACTCCAGATGGCCGGCCTACCGCCTACAAGAAAATAAAAGAGGAATTGGCGTCGGGTAGACAACTTTATGTCATTTGTCCGCGGATCGATGAACCAGACCCAACCAAAGAAATGGCCGTGCTAGCGAAATCGGTGAAAGAAGAAGCTAAGAGACTGAAAAAAGAAATTTTCCCAGAATACAATATCGAAATTCTTCACTCTAAAATGAGACCAGCAGAGAAAGAGAAGGTGATGATTGATTTCAAAGATAAAAAGACTGACATCTTGGTTGCGACATCAGTGGTGGAGGTTGGAGTCAACGTCGAGAACGCCTCACTCATTATTATAGAAGGTGCGGAACGATTCGGCCTCGCTCAACTCCATCAACTGCGAGGCCGAGTATTGCGCGGCACGCACCAACCGTACTGTTTCGTCTTCGCCGATACTAAATCTGCCAAGACAGTGGACCGTCTGCACGCTCTCAAAACAGCTAAAAATGGTTTCGAGCTAGCCGAATTCGATCTCGTGCAACGTGGTGCTGGTGAGCTCGCAGGTTTCAAGCAGTGGGGCATCTCGGATATCGGTATGGAGGCCATAAAAAATATCAAAATGGTCGAAGCCGCCCGCACAGAGGCCACCAAGCTCATCGAATCTAACCCCACCCTCTCAAAATTCCCCCTCCTCAAAACACACCTCGACTCCACCTCTTCCAAAATCCATTTTGAGTGATTTAACGTAAGTATAGATATTTGGTATAATACAAAAAGGCTACAGGTGTTCTTCTAACTCGGAAAGGGTGAGTCTACTATGACCTTGTATGAATTCCTCACTCACGAATGGGTACAGCGAAAAGGCGTGGAGATGCTTCTCATCATCGCCGGCACCGGCGGGTCCTTCCTCTCTGGATGCCTGTACGGATGGATCGAGGACTCGATCGCGGAACGCAAAACAGCTAGCCCCAGCTAGCTGTTTTCTTATGCTAAAATTATCTCCATGAGTTACGAGACTTTAGCCAATGCGACAGCTACAATACACTTCGCTATCCTCTTAGCAGTAGTGGTGGGGCTTCTAGTAAGCTTCCGCTACAAACGTTTCAGACCTTGGGAAGCGGGAGCACTCGTTAGTATAGTCATCCTCTGGTCTTATTATGGTAACTGCCCGCTGACCATCATTGAGGAGCACTTCCGCACTCTCGCTGGCTCCCCTTCCGGCATTACCAATGTCGGATTCCTCCCCTACTATGCAAACAAATTAATAAGTCTCGATATATCTTCGAGGCTCGTGCAGAAAACCACCTTCTTCACCGGAGGAGCCATCTTTGTCTCATCGATCGAGTGGCTTGCCCCAGTCATGCATATGGAAATATTCAAAATCCGTAAAATCGTCCACCGCATGAGAAGGAGAGTTTTTGCATAAGCAGTAGAGTCTATTTTTTGATATATTACTGACAACCACCCTTAGCTCAGTTGGTTAGAGCATCGAGCTTATACCTCGAGGGTCCCACGTTCGAATCGTGGAGGGTGGACAAGTGTGGGACACTTGTCCAAGCCGCAACTTGCGGAGGCAAGTGAGGCGGGGTCGCGCAAATTTCTAGCAAGAAATTATGCGTGACGACAAGTACAAGCTTATTTATTCAATTTTTTGTAAATCGTACCTGTTAGCACTAATACGAATAGACCAATAACGAGGGCGATCCATGGATTGGCGTCGAAAACTCCCATATCTTTAAGTATCTCTTTTGTAGCCTCACTTACAGTCACCAAACCAAACAATGCCAATAGGGCAAAAGTTATTGGGTATCGATTGAAAACAAATTTACCCCTCCTGTCTGCCAGAGTGTTTACTTGCTGAGTTAACAGTTCAAGTTGTCTCAATACGTCAAAATAGCTTTCTCGATTGGACTGATTTGGTGGATCTAATTTACTCATAGGTTTATCTTAAACTCAATTACAGACAAAACAAACAAGCCCTGTGGGTAGAGGGTCACTGACTAGAAATTAAGGTGGTATTATGAATATGTTCAACACATGCCTTCTGCTGTAACCATTTTAAATATTTTTGTTGGGTTAATACTTCTTTTCTACTGGATTATCTCTTTCATCATCCTATATCACCTCGCTCGATTCGGAGTCGGCACTCAACCCAAGAAACTGGCTGCAATATTCCTTTTAGGTTCAGTTATCTTTTCATCAGCAGTTATGGTCTATTGTATGAGATTAGATATCGAGTCTATCATTAGATTAATGCCATGATAATTAAGGAATTTTTATCGATATTTGAAGATTCCCTCAATTCTTTTGACGGGCAGGAGCGCGATGAGAAAGTGCTACTACTGTTGCGTCAGCACATCTTTCACATTATTGCTAGAATGGCTCTTTTTATTCTCCTCTTTTTCATACCCATAGTGGCAGGAGTCCTGGCGTGGCCATACATTGTCAAATCAAATCTTTCGGATCTCTTCTTCCTAATATCAAGCGTTTGGTATTTACTTTTATGGCTCGAGACTTTCCGCTCACTTACCATTTATACACTCAATACTGTCATCATCACTAGTAAACGTATAGTCGAGAACGATCAACATGGGCTCTTCAACCGTCAGGTCTCGGAACTCTATAACCACCGCATACAAGACGTTACTACTCATACAAGAGGAGTGCTCGAGACCATGCTTGATTTCGGAAATGTAATAGTGCAAACGGCAGCTTCTGAAAGACAATTTTGTTTTGCGCAGGTTCCCAAGCCCGACAAAGTGAAGGAAGTTATCATGCAAATCACCGCCTCAAGACATAGCGGAGTTAAAACAGGTGTGTATAACTCTGGTACTTAAAAGATACCTAGTGATAAAATAGATAGTGGTTAGAAATAACCTTAATTAATAATTCATAGTATGAAAATTCACACAGTCACCTTTGTTCTCCTCGTTATCGGAGGTCTCAACTGGGGTCTCGAGGCTCTCGGTTTCGGTATCGGCAGTTACCTTCCAAGCGGACTAGCCACTCTTATTTACGTCTTGGTTGGTCTAGCAGCCCTTTACGAAGTCTTCACCCACAAGCAGAACTGCAAACACTGCGCCCCGCAAGGAGCAATGTAAGCCTAACAAAAACCCCGCCACTCGGCGGGGTTTTTGTTAGGCCTGGTGCTCGATATCCTTTTTCTTCTTCGGTACGATGCCGTGAGCCACTAAAAGTTCTTCAAATTCTTTCTGCTCGATGCTTTCTACTTCCATAAGTCTAGCAGCAATAGCGTCGAGTACTTCCCTGTGATCTTTGATAATCTTCTCTGCCTTTTTCATCGCGTCATTCATAATCTTAGAAACTTCGGCATCGATCTCGGCCCCTACTTTCTCTGAATATTCTTTGTCTCCCACCCCCATACCGAAGAGCGGTTTACCTGAAGCCGCCTCCAGAGCTATGGGGCCCATCTTCTCACTCATGCCATATTTAGTAACCATGTCTCGAGCTAGTGCAGTAGAAACTTGGAGGTCATTGGAAGGACCGGTGGTAATATCACCATAAATATTTTTCTCCACCGCGTAACCAGCCAGAGCGACAACGATATCATCGAGAAACTCTTTCTTGGACTGAAGTTTCTTTTCTTCGATAGGAAGTTTGAAAACATAGCCTAGAGCTCGCCCGCGAGAAATTATAGAAATCTTGTGTACTGGATCAGCATACGGAAGTACAGAAGCCGCCACTGCGTGGCCGGCTTCGTGGAAAGCGGTCATTTCTTTCTCCTTCAAGTTTAGTATGTGACTTTTCCTCTCTGGACCTAGCATCACCTTCTCAATAGAGCGGATGAGGTCGAACTGCGAAACCTTGGTGCGGTTCTCACGCGCGGCCAAGATCGCCGCTTCATTCATAAGCGAAAACAAATCGGCTCCAGAGAAACCGGGGGTACGTTCGGCAATCAAAATGAGGTTCACATCTTCTGCAAAAGGCTTTTGGCGAGAGTGTATTAGCAAAATATCTTCCCTGTCTTTCCTGTCCGGAAGATCGAGAGTTACTCGCCTATCAAATCTACCAGGGCGAAGAAGTGCTGGGTCGAGCACGTCAGGCCTGTTGGTAGCGGCCATGACTATCACCTTCTCATTTGGCTCGAAGCCATCAAGCTCCACTAGAATTTGGTTCAAGGTCTGCTCGCGCTCGTCATTACCACCACCTACTCCGGTACCTCTCACGCGGCCCACGGCGTCAATCTCGTCGACGAATATGATAGCTGGTGCCGCCTTCTTAGCGAGATCGAAGAGATCGCGCACACGAGAAGCGCCTACGCCCACAAACATCTCCACGAATTCTGATCCAGAGATCGAGAAGAATGATACCCCCGCCTCCCCCGCTACCGCGCGTGCAAGCAAAGTCTTGCCGGTACCAGGCGCACCCATCAGTAAAATACCCTTAGGAATACGTGCGCCGATATCGAGAAACTTCTTAGGATTCTTGAGAAAGTCGACTATCTCGCGCAGTTCTTCCTTGGCCTCTTTGCATCCAGCCACATCCTTGAAAGTCACTTTCTGACTCTTGTCGTCTGGAGAGGTCATGCGGGCCTTAGATTGGCCGAAGGTGAAGGCCTGCATCCCAGCCCCCTTCACCTGTCTTGAGAGAAACCAGAGGAAGAAAACGATGAAAAGGATTGGCAGGATAATAGGCGCGAGAGAAGCGAACCAATACAATAACCCTTGGTCATTTTTAACCTCGATATTTACTTTCGAAAGTGCTTCGGGAGATACAGAGTAATTCTTGAGAGTAGTAGAGAGAGCCGTGCCCACTTCTTTCTTGGAGATCTTCTCTACACCATCGAGATATGCAACTTCCAACTTATCACCTGTGACGACAATCGAAGAAACTTTGTCTAAAGTAATATCTTGAGCCAATACAGAGAGAGAAACTTCTTCTATGGGGTTGGATTTGTCGGAGATGGCCGAATAAGCACTGACCAATAGGAAAAAAACAATAAGAGCAAGAGCTGCTTGACCCAGAAGACCGCGACCAGGAGAAGGGGCTCCCTTCTTCGGCACTTTGATGATTACTTTCTTAGGTTTATTTGGAAACATTAGGACATTATATATAAAAGACTAGATTTTGCTATTATTTCATTATGACGAGATATGCCGACAATTCAAAAGCCCTTTTCGACTACGAGATTCTCGAGCGTTTTGTAGCTGGGATAGAACTTGTGGGCACCGAGGTTAAGTCTGTAAGAAATGGTAAGTGTAGTCTCCGAGGAGCGTTTGTAGCTGTCAGGGGTTCCGAGGCCTTCCTTATTGGCGCAGACATACCAGCTTATCAGCCGAAAAATGCGCCTCAAGATTACGATTCTCTACGTGCGAGGAAGCTCCTCTTGTCTGGGGGTGAGTTAGAAGAGCTGAAAAATGCCGAGGGAACAAAAGGGTTGACAATCGTGCCCCTTTCGGTGTATAATAAGGGTAGGTTTCTGAAGCTCGACATCGCTATCGCACGTGGGA
>JBAQWR010000014.1:0-2160 GCA_049299015.1 Minisyncoccia bacterium
CTCCATGGGTGGCCTGGTGGCGCGCCAGCATATTCAAAGCTCTCTATATGAGAATGATGTTGACCAGCTTATTTTTTTGGGAACTCCGCACATGGGTGCTCCGAAAGCTTACTTAATGTGGGAAGCGGGGGAGAATGACTTGGGTCGCATAAACAGGCTTACAAAAATAAGACTTTCTTTAGAAGCTGAAATTAAAGGATACGGTAGTCTGTTTGATTACATTCACCTGTTTCCTATCGACTCGGTATCACAACTCCTGCCTACCTATAGTTATATAAATGACGAAGACTCTATTAGTTCTCGTGTATACCCAAATAATCATCCCCGCAATCGGTTTTTAGAAGATCTCAATAATAATCTCCCGGTCCTACTAAATTCAGGTGTCGAGATACTAAATGTTGCTGGCGATGATGAAACAGATAATACTCTTATTGGTTTTGAAGTGGCCGAGGCGGCTTCCGAAACTCCTCTTTGGAACCACGGGAAACCACTTGGATTTAATTTGGTGAATATTATTTTGGGCTCAATTCCCGGTTTTAAAAGGGGGGCTGGGGATTCGACTGTTCCTCTCGACTCTGCCTCTTTTATTGTTGCGTCTCCAACTATATTAAAGACTGATCATTCAGATTTACCCACTGCTGCAGAGGGGCTTGTCTACGCAGAACTAACTGGTCAAGAAGCTTCGACATTAATAACAGGCCTCGATTCGTTAGATGCTAGGATACTTTATATTCAGCTCCTTTCACCTGTCGACATGGTGATTGTTGCCCCCGACGGTAAACGAATAGGCAAAAATTTTCAAACGGGCCAGGATTTAAACGAAATCCCCGGCGCCTTTTACTCTGGTTATTCAACTGAAGATGAGTACGTAACTATTCCAAATCCTCTCAATGGTGAATACAAGATTGAAACACAGGGAACAGATAATGGTGGAGAATATACTGTTGTCGCTTCATATATCTCTGATGCAACTTCAACAGAGTCATCATTTGTTGGTCAAACGACCCCCGGTCTTGTTACGTCAGTAGAATTGGAGATTGATAACGAACATCCTGAAAATATTGAGATTATGCCGACCGATGTTACTTTGCCGCAGATTCTGATTTCTTCTCCAGTGTATAAGGATTACTTACGTTCGGAAATCGTGCCTATTACCGTGACTGCAACTGACGCAGATTCAGGTTTGTTCTCTCTGGAAGTCGTCCTTGATGGTGCTACTACCACTGTCAATTCTGTGGATCTTTTCTTTCTAAAACTTGGGAATCATGTGTTAGACGCTACTGCTACCGACTTTCAGAACAATGAGACAGGCACGAGTACTGAGTTTCGTGTTGTCGCGACCGTTGATAGTACCATTTCAGACATTAACCGGGCATTTACTCTCGGATGGATTACTCATACAAAATCACGGGACCTGCTTATAAAAACTCTCAATAAAGCGGTGAAGCTTGAGGAGAGGATCGATCTTATCGAAGAAAAGTTGCCGGGCAAGCCCAATGTCATAAAAAAGCTAGAAAGAATTGAAAAGAGGATAGACAAAATTCTCGCCAAACTCTTTATTCTTGAGCTTAAATCTCAACGAGGCAAAACCATAAACGAACAAGCCTATCAGCTGTTACTTGAAGATATTCAATGGTTGATAGATAATTAGTGTATGATTTTGAATAACTCTTTTGTAAGGAATTTTGGACTTTATATATTAGCTTTAGGAATCGTTTATTTTTCCGGACCATACTTTGGAAATTTTAATAAGGAATATCTTGACGTTGGTGGTTCTTGGATTGACCTAAGTGATCTCGTTGGTTTTATTGATGCGTATACTTTTTTTATTCCTGCGCTCCTCATGTTTTTTGGTATTCCGAAACTATCTTATTGGATATTAGGTTTTTTGTGGATTCCGATTGTGTTGTTTAATTTATATATAAGTCTTTCGGTAATTTATTTTCCACTTACTCTAGCATTACTTGGTGTAGGCATTGGTTACTCTCTCAAGAGATTAAAAATCTTGATTATTTAAAACCTACTACGTCGGCAAAATCCCCCCATGTCAAGGTGTCACCTTGACGGAGCGGGGAAGACATCAGAATGGGGGGTTGGAAATTGGATCTGGCGGCGACGGGGTTGTTTTTTTGATTAAAATGTCTCTATACGATACTATAG
>JBAQWR010000015.1:0-1619 GCA_049299015.1 Minisyncoccia bacterium
GATCTAACTCGTCCAACTTAGATATATCACCTCGTCTATACTCTACATTTTGTGAACCTTCTTTTGCGGATTCAATCTGATCAGCAATTTTATCTACTCCCCATACGATAGCGCCCTGAGAAGCCAACTTTCTTGCGACTTTTCCATTACCACATCCAGCATCTAGAATCTTTTTTCCTTTAATATCATCTAACAATTCAATTACTCGTTCAGAAACAAGAATATCGCTACGTAAAGTAATGACATCAATATTCTCCTGCCAGATTTTACTTTTCTCGTACTCTTCAAGCATGATATTAACTTTAGAGTTTATTTCTCAATCCCTTCAAACTTTCTAAAAGTTCATCGTAGAGGATAAAGTCAATATTCTTTAAAGAACGACTTAATCGCTTGAAATCCTTGAAGTGCTTGTCAGTAGAAAATTCCGCGCTCTTTCCGGCAATTATATATCCGCGAGGACGGATAACTTTTATAGTCTTGCCGTAGTTTTCTTTGATATATCTCTCGAAAGTGGCGGTGTTGTCGTTCACTTGATCGATATAACTTTCTACCTGCGAAATCGCTTGTGCGATATTTGGTTTCCAATAGTAGTTCTTATGGCTTGAGTCATAAGCAAGGATATTGTCGTGGTGAGTTTTTATCTCGTATATATCTATGAAGTCGTAGACATCAATGGCGATAAAGTCTGGTTGGGAGCCTTTGATGGAAACACGCTCTTTCTCTATGAAGAAGGTGTAGTTGGTTAGAAATGGGAATACCTTCTCGCTGAGAAAAACCTGCCATTTCTCCTCTTTGAGTTTTTCTCGACCAAGCAACTCCTCAAACTCCTCGATTACTTGATCAAGATAGATTTTCTCTGATTCCGTCTTCTGGAGTTTGGCCAATTGAAGTTTATATTCGCGCTGCTTCTTTATCTTCTTGCTCAAATCCGATGTGAAGAATTTCGGAATGAAATCACCTAATTCCTGAATATCATCTTCGTTAAGGTTATCGAGCAAGTCCGGCTTTCTAAGGAGGCTATTCAGCGAGCCGCCTGTGTAGACTTCAATCTTCTTGCTGCCCGTACCCTTAACGCTTATATACTGATTCAGTTTATCTTCCACCTCCTGTCTTTTTTCAGACTCTATCTTACGAATATCAGCAAGAATCGCTTTAACTTCCCAGAGTGGTAAAGAAATGCGAAGTTTATTTTTAAGTTTTTTCTTACCGATTACGCCGTCTTTCGTAATAACAAACTCAATGGGATTATGCTTCGAAAGACCTTCCAAATGTTTTATTAGCAACCTTCCCTTAGAAGGCATTGTGAAGCCGTAGCCACCTCGATTTAGGAAGATACCTGTTGGCATCTCCGTAAAACCCTTAAGCACTATTTTTGAAATTTTGTTCGCCTGAGAACCACGAAGACGATAAACGATCTGTTCCGTCTTCTTATTTATCGTAAAAGCCAAATAGCCGTCTTTTGCCTTGACGCGGACTATTTTTGGTTTTATTGCTTTTGGCATTCCAACCAGTATGAAACTACCTATCAAAAACACAAGTGTTCCTAAATACCCCTCAAAATTTTTCTGAACGGCGGGGGATTCCTCCCCTCAGACCCCTCCTCCCGCGTCCTGAATTCT
>JBAQWR010000016.1:0-2098 GCA_049299015.1 Minisyncoccia bacterium
ACAGGGGAGATGAAGGCGGCGCCGCAGGCGCCGGGGGGTTCTGAGATGCATCCGACCAAGATCGAAGTGCTCTCCATGGCAGAACCAGAACTACCGATACCAATCGTAGTAAAGGGGTCTGATGAGGAGACGGAAGCGCCTACTAGGTTTGACTACCGCTGGCTGGATTTGAGGAAGCCGGAGAAGACCAAGATTTTCAAAGTTTGGACTGAGTTTGAGAAGGGTTGGAGGAAGTACTGGGATGAAAACAATTTCATCCAACTTTATCCACCAGCTTTTATGAGTACGCCGAGTGAGTCTGGGGCAGAAGTTTTCGAGGTTAAATATTTCGACCGCAAAGCGTATCTCGCGCAGTCACCACAGTTCTATAAACAAATGGCGATGGCCGCTGGTTTCGAAAAAGTTTTCATGACGTCTCCCGTGTTTCGTGCCGAGGAGTCATTTACGACGAGGCACATGACCGAGTTTACTGGTTGGGACTTCGAGATCTCTTATATCAAAGATCACAACGACATCATGGACGCTGAAGAGGGGATGATAATCTCTGGCCTGACACAACTTCAAGAGAAGTTTCCAGAACTAAATATTAAAATTCCTACCCAACCCTTTCCAAGGATAACTATGGTCGAGGCCAAGAAGATTTTGGCAGGGCTTGATGTCCTAAGCCCAGAAGAGCATGACCTGTCTCCAGAAGAAGAGAGGGCTATGTCGGAGTATGTATTGAAAGAGCACAATCATGAGTTTGTATTTATCACCGAGTATCACAAATCCAAAAGTGCTTTCTACCACATGCGTACAGAACACGATCCAGATAGATCGAGAAGGGCAGACCTTCTATATCGAGGGATTGAGGTCACAACTCTGGCTCAACGTGAACACAGAGTAGAAATTTTGGAAAAACAGGCCAAGGAGAAAGGTATGGATCTTGAGGCGCTCAAAGACTATATAAACTTCTTCCGTTACGGCTGTCCGCCACACGGTGGTGCTGGTATTGGCCCTGCTCGCTTCATTATGAAAATCCTCGACCTCCCCAACGTCCGCGAAGCTACTTATCTCCCAAGAGATGTGAAAAGGTTGAATCCTTAGGAATATGAAAGAAGACGCGCTATTTTGTGTAGGTCAAAAAGCTTTTATAGAAAAAGATGGAAAAGTTTTGGTATTGTCTGATCCTATTGAAGGTCTAGATTTCCCTGGCGGTAAGATTCAAGAAGGGGAGGCCGTAGCGGGAGATGTTTCTAGTCTGGTCAATTCTCTAAAAAGAGAGGTCATAGAGGAGACGGGTTTGGAGATAGAAGTCCACGATCCTTTCGCTGTATGGTATAACGAATTTCCAAAAGGACATAGAAATTATCCGAAGGTTGTCTATACAGTGGGTTTTAAATGTAAGTATCTATCTGGCGATTTGAAGTTGAGTGACGAACATGACGGTTTCAAGTGGGTAGACAAAAGTAATTATAAAGAGGTAGATGATGGCAGTAATTATTTCGATATCCTAGAGAAATATTTTAATTCGTAGACAGTGTGTCGACCTGCCACGTTGACACCTTGACTTTTTGATACTAAGTATGGTATAATACCAATAGGTAAGTATTTTGCTTGCCTCCCTACCGCAGGGTTTGCGGATGTTCTTTGAGAGGTAGTTATGACGGAAGAACGCCGTAAGGAGATCGCCCTGATGCTCGTTGAGCAGTTGATCGTCGAGAACGGTATTCGGGGCGTACAGCAGGTGCGTCAAGATACCGGGAACATGGCGAAGAAGCTCAATCTTCAAACCCAGGAACTGATGGATTTCTACGAGTTGCTCGTACCGAAATTCTTGGGCCGAGTGTTTGGCTATTCGAGCGTTCGCGTGAGCATGGAGAAGAAATTCCAGGTCCATGATCAGGGGTAACAAATCTGTCTAAGGAAGATAAAGGTGGAGCATAGCTCCGTAAACAGGTAAGTGAACCTCCTCGCGTAAGCGAGAAAGGGCAGTACAAGAACTGTTTCCTCATCTTCCAGAGACTGTGCCGCGTGGGTCAAGACCTGACCACGCGGCTTTTTTTATGCTCAAATTAGGGCTATAATGGCCAGATAATGGAAGGCTCATATACGGTCA